>JASFPY010000297.1:0-4306 GCA_050115755.1 Desulfobacteraceae bacterium
TTGGGGGTCCCATCGGCGGATTGGGATATGATGTTCGTTATATCTCAAATGATCCTGCCGGCCGGAATGTCATGTTTGTTACCGATAATTACAGCGGCGTCAACAAAAGTGTGGATGGCGGTAAAAACTGGTTTGCTTCCAACAACGGGATCGACGCCCGCTTCGGCGTTTCAGGGGATGCCATCCCGGTCTTTTCCCTCACTGTGGACCCCAACAACTCGAACATTATCTGGGCGGGACTGAAGGATGTCATCGGCGTTTATAAATCAACTGATGGCGGCATGACCTGGACAAAAAAAACGCCGCATATAAGAGAAAAGGAGTTTGTCTTTCGGGGTTTCACCATCATGCCGGGGGATTCGAACACAGTTTTTGCTGCGGGTGAGCTGCCAACAGGAGTTCAGGGCAAAGTCTTCGGTAAAGTGAAAGGCCGCATTTATGTTACACGGGACGGCGGTGAGACCTGGAAAAAACTCTGGGAGGGCAATGATCTTGTCCGTTACGTGATCATCAACGCACAGAATCATGACATCATTTATGCGTCCTGCGGAATCTTCGATCGAGAGGCTTTCAACTCCGACTGCAAAAGCCCTGCACTAAAGAGCCCGACACTTTCTTCATCCTGGAACGCACGCGGTGGCGTGGGCATACTTCGAAGCACCGATGGCGGGCAAACCTGGCAGGTAATTAATCGAGGCAATGGGGTCTCCGATCTTTATGTGGGCAGTCTCGTGATGCATCCGACAAACCCTAAAATCCTGCTGGCAGGATGCGGAAATAACGCAGCATCCACCTACAGCGCTGGCGGTGAAATTCGCTACACGGGAGGGGTGTTTCGCACCGCAGATGGTGGAAACAAATGGACGCAGACGCTTAAAAATGACATCATTACTTCCGTCGAGTTTTCTCCTTCCAACCCCGAATTGGCATATGCAGGCGGCAGGCAACGATTCTATCGAAGCGAAGACGGAGGAAGAACATGGCAGATCGTCAGCGGCCATCATTACCCCTGGGGTCCTCCCGGTGTGATAGCGGGTTTCCCGATCGACATTCTTGTCGACCCGGTTGATCCAAACACGCTTTTTGCCAACAATTACGGGGGTGGGAACGTGATGTCTCGAGATGGCGGCAAGACCTGGTCAATAGCCAGTCAGGGATACACCGGTGCCTTGATGTTTGACCTGTCGCTCCACCCCGAGAACCCGGATATCGTATATGCTTCTGCGAGAAGCGGCTTGTTTAAAACCACGAATGCCGGTCTTAAATGGGAAGGATTGTCTCATCCACCGGCGCGGTTACCGGAGACCTATTCCGTTGCCCTCAATCCAAAAGCGCCTCAAATTGTAATTGCTTCCCAGGAGCTCGGCGGTATGATTTACCGCAGCAGGGACGGAGGAAATACATGGCAGGCAGCGTTCAGACTTCCACTGAACGCGCAGGACCCTGTGGATGCCCATGGATTTAAACGCATCGTCTTTGCCCCTTCGGCCCCGCATGTGGTCTATGCCGGTGCCTGCCGAGGCAGCAATCAGCTTTTGACACACCCGAACAGCCTGGGAATATATAAATCGATGCAAGGCGGCATTGCGGGAAGCTGGCACGAGGCCAACAGCCCGCAAACAAGCGACAAGTCGGTCAATGACCTGGCCGTGCACCCGAAGAATCACAACATCGTTTATGCCGCAACTGTAAAGGGACTTTTCAAAACCACAGATGGCGGCAAAAAATGGACTTTGCTTCAGAGCTTGCAGAAAGCCGATGTTCGAGCCGTTGCCCTGGCTCCATCCAAACCGAACACCGTCTATGCCGGTATCCAACATGGCGGCATTTTGCATTCATCCGACGGAGGAGCCAATTGGCATAAGATCTCGGCGGGAATGGACCCCAATGAACCGGTATGGAGCATTGTTGTAAACCCTGTTAATCCGGGAGAGATCTGGGCGGGGTCACAGCGATCGGGTGTTTTTCGCTGGGATTCAATTGAACAGCAATGGATTAAGGTGAACAAAGGGCTGCGCACGCGAGCAGTGGTGGATCTGGAGATATCACAAAACGGACAAATACTCTATGCAGCGACCACCGGCGAAGGTGTATTTCGCTACCAAAAGCGACCCTGAGTGTTGAGATAAAGTATGTCCCCAGGATCATTTAGTAGAACACCAAAAATTGCCTTATTGGCAGCTTTGATAGGAATGCTGCTTTCAGGTTCGGAAATGTTAGCAGATGGCATACCTCAAGAAGTCAGAGCCGATAACAATGATCTTAGAAGAATAATTGCTGGCACCGTTTCAGACAAAAACGGCGGGGTTGCAGGCGCCGTCTTGCGTGTCCAGAACAGTCGCTATTCGACTACCAGCGATGAAGATGGCTCATTTAGACTGAGACTTCCGGGTAATGTAAGCGGTCCGGTTAAAATAACTGCCTGGGCGAGAGGATACTATATTGCCGGACCGGTTCAGGCGAAAACCGGTCAGACTGATGTGGTTGTTTCGCTGAACAAACATACCGATCAGGACAATCCAAACTATCGATGGTTGTCTGCAATTATAACCGCGGGTTTGGGCGAGAATCAAGGATGCGCTGCCTGCCACAGTGCAGCGGGCACAGGTTTCACAGATTCCTTGCCGGTAGAAGAATGGCTTAAAGACGCCCACTCACAGTCAGCTGTCAACCCGCGATTTATATCGATGTATTTAGGCAGCGACCTGACGGGAAACAAAAGCAAGCCCACCCGATATATTCATACAAAGGACTACGGCACATTTCCGCAGGTTTCAAATAAAAAAGAGGCGTATTTTGGCCCCGGCTACAAACTCGATTTTCCGGATAAATTCGGAAACTGCGCTGCCTGCCATGCGCCTCTGGCAGCTGTCGATGCCCCTTACGACACCGATCCGACGCGTCTTAACGGCGTCGCGGCAGAAGGGATCAACTGTGACTTTTGCCACAAGGTTTGGGACGTCCGTCTGGATCCCGTAACCGGCCTGCCCTACGAAAACCGGCCGGGAGTGCTTTCTTTCGAATTTCGTCGGCCTCCCGGGGAGCACCAGTTTTTCGCAGGCCCCTTAGACGATGTGGCACCCGGTGAGGATACCTTCTCAGACATTCAACGACGGAGCCAGATATGCGCACCTTGTCATTTTGGCGTTTTCTGGGATACCGTCGTTTACAATTCCTTCGGTGAATGGTTACAATCACCTTACAGCAAACCGGAAGGTGGCCAGACTTGTCAGGACTGCCACATGCTCCGTTTGGGAGTGAAATATTTCGCTTTGCCCGAAAAGGGCGGCCTCAAGAGAGATCCTGCGTCCATTTTCAGCCATTACATGCCGGGAGCCCTCGACGAACAACTTCTTTCCAACGCTGTAACCATGACAGCCAGCGCCAAGCTCCACGATAACCATGTCGATGTCAGCGTCACGATCTTAAATGACCGCACCGGACACCATGTGCCCACAGGTTCACCGCTTCGCCATATGATCCTGCTTGTAGTAGCTAAAGAACAGGACGGCAAGGAACTCACGCTCGTTGGCGGTTCAACACTTCCTGAGTGGTGCGGTGTCGGCGAGCGATCATCGGGTTATTATTCCGGGCTTCCGGGCAAGGTTTTTGCCAAGATATTAGAAGAGGAGTGGACACGTATCTCGCCTACCGGCGCTTATTGGAATCCCACCCGCGTCCTGCAGGACAATAGGATCGCGGCATTTGAGCAAGACGCCAGCAGATTCGAGTTCGCAATCAATCATTCAGGACCCGTACATATTGAAGTGTTGCTTTTGTACCGCCGCGCTTACAAAGAATTGATGGATATCAAGGGATGGGAAATCCCTGACATTGTTATGGAACGACAGGCGATAACCCTTACAGGGTTAAATCTACAGCAATAGCATAACAGCGGGGCGAGCTTTTTAGCAAGAGTTTAGGCAAGCGCCAATTGAATCGGCTTTTTAGAGGAAAAAATTCCTGAACTCATCAAAGCGCCGGCATTTCAAGAAGGCTTGAAATGTAAATTTTACTCTTCCAAACCGTGCCTGCTGTATTGAGAGATGATGACAGATTTAAGGAAGTTTTTACTGTTATTTTCTCTTTGGCTCTCCTGAGCTTTTTTCACATGAATCCAAATGTAGCTGGCGCCTTTTTGCGGGAAAAGTTGCCGATTCGTCCAGCCTTCCAATTTCACTTGCCCGCCGTGCCCAACATGCAAGCGCTCGCAAGACCCTATTGATCACAGATCATCTATTACAGTCGCATCAAAGTGATTCCTCGAAAGACACCGGTAAAATTAAGAATATTAGGAAAAATGAGC
>JASFPY010000298.1:0-4292 GCA_050115755.1 Desulfobacteraceae bacterium
ACAGGCGACCGAACAGGTTGCGCACTGATAACACTTCTTCAGGTCTTCGCCCCCCAGGGCACCGACTTCATTAATAAAATCTAAATCAGGCTCAATAACATATGTCTCCGCCATATTCATACCTCCCAAATTGCGATTGACGATTGACTATTGATTATTGACTATTGCAAGAATGTATTTTCTCTTAAATCGTCAATCGTCATTGAAAATAATCAATCCCTAAAATCCCTTAAAGGGGTTCGGACCCATTTCCTCGACGCTGGCAACAAAGTCATCGATGATTTGCGGAAGTTTATGATAGTCATCGATGGCCACATCGAATTGCGCCACGCGTTCTTCTTCGAGCGCCAGACTCGACAGCGCATCGCCGATCTTCTGCATGCGGATTTCGGCCAGCTCACTGCCCTTGACGAAATGACACTGGTAGTCGTCACCGTGTTTGCATCCCAGCAAAAAGACACCGTCCATTCCCTGGGCCAGAGCGTCTTTGATCCAGATGACATTGACCGAACCCAGGCACCTGACCGGTATGATGCGCACATCGGCCGAATAGGCGAGCCGGTTCAACGCCGCGATATCCAATGCCGGATAGGCGTCATTTTCGCAAACCAGCCCGAGGATCCGCAGCGGCGGATCGTCATAATCGTCTTCGGAAGGCACGCTGATGGCTTTGACCATCGAGCCGATACTGTCAATGCTGTAATCGATAAAGTTGATGATGCGCTCCGGGCAACAGCCCATACAGGTGCCGCAACGGCGGCAGCGTGCCGGATTCGGTTTGGGCGTACCTTTTTCATCGTCATCGATCGCGCCGAAAGGACATTCTTCCGTGCAGCGTTTGCACTGGGTGCAACGCTGGAAAAAAAAGTCGGGAAACGTCATATCGCCTGATCGGGGATGTACCGAAACACCGCGGTTGACCGACTCCAGACATTGAATCGCTTTTAAGGCCGCTCCGCTGGCATCTTCCACCGCCTCTTCCACGGTCATGCTGCGGCGGACGGCACCGGCGGCATAAATACCGGTTCGCTGGGTTTCATAGGGAAAACAAATAAAATTCGAATCGGCATATTCATCAAAAAGTGCGTTATCGCGAAATCCCGGTCCCTGCCGGTAGGCCAGGTTCACAACCGGATCATCTTTGGTCACCGGAACCATCCCGGTACCCAGCACCACCATATCGGCCTTGACCTGTACCTTTTCACCCAGCAGCGTATTGTCGGCTTCGACAATTAAGCCATCTCCGTTGCCCGAAACGCGGGTGACCTCCCCTTTGGTTAAAAAGATGCCGGGGTCCTGCTGGATGTTTTTGTAAAAGTTTTCCGTCAGTCCCACGGTACGCATATGCTGGTAGAAGACATAGGATTTGGCGTCGTCATAATCTTCGCGCAGGTATTTCGCCTGTTTGAGTGCCACCAGGCTGGTCACCGCACCGCTGTAATCAAAGTCCTTGTCGTCCCCCTGACCGGGGCTCTGGATAAAAACAACGGATTTGGCTGCCTTGCCGTCTGAGGGGCGTATAATTTTACCGGCAGCAGCAATCTCTTCAAACTGGTGGTTGGTGATCACATCGGCAATTTCGCCGTAGCCCAGATGGGCAAATTCGCCATCTTTCGGGCGGTAGGGCCGCCAGCCGGCTGCCAGAATCACGGCACCGAATTTTTCACCATTGGGATCCAGTTTCAAAATGTCCAGTTTGCCCTTGTTGTATTCCATAAAGGCTTCATGCAGTTTTTCGGCATCCAGCTCATTGCCCTTCTCATCGACTTTCATCTCATCCGGCAGTGGATAGGGAACGTCGAATTCTGTTTTTTCGCCGGGTTTCTTAAAAGTCACGTTAAAATCACCCGGTTCGCCGGCGATGCGCGCAACCAAGGTTCCGGTTTTCACCGTGATATTGGAATAGTTTTCAAGTTCATTCATTTTTGATTGGATCGCGGGTGGAATCAGGTCATCATAGGGGTAAGCACCCGGCAGCTGTTTGCGCCATTTGGTGGCATTGCCGCCCAGCGCCGCTTCTTTTTCGACGATGGTGACCTCGTAGCCGGTTTTGGCCGCATCGATGGCCGCCGAAATCCCGCTCATACCACCACCGATCACCAGAATCTTTTTATTGAGCTTTTCCAGCAGGTAGGGCTCGGGCAAATCGATTTTTCCGACCCGCGCCATACCCATCTTTAAGTAATCTTCAGCCATCATCTGAACACGGTCGATGAAGGTTTCATCGTCTTTTTGTTCTTCAGTGGGAGCCGGATATTTTGACCGCGGGTGCGTCCAGACCACCCCTTCTCTTAAGTTCACCCGATCCACGATGCAGCCGTCAAAACGGAAGACATCATAAAGGACCCGGCGAGAACATGCGGCAATCACCAGCGTGTTGACGCCTTCATCAGCGATATCCTTTTTAAGGAGTTCAACCCCCTCTTTGCCGCAAAGAATGGGGCAGGTTTTGACCGGAAACCCTTCCTCCTTGGCAACATCGCCAAGTTTTGCGATATCGACGGCGTCCCCGATCCCACAACCTTCGCAGATATAAACACCGTATTTTTTATCCATGTCTGACTATCCTCCTATCTGCTCACCAGGGTTTGAATCGCCTTAAGGGCCATTCCGGTAGCATTTTGATTGGATGAAACCACGTCGGCCGGCTTGTTGGCACATCCGGCTGCAAACATCCCGCCTTTTTCAAAGTCATTCACAATAAATCCGTCTTCATTGTACTGTAAATCGGCCGGAAGCTTGTCGATCGCCGCCGTGGGCTGCATGCCGGTTGCCAGAACCACCAGATCCACCTCCTGATAAATTTTTTCGCCGGTCACGGCGTTTTCAGCAACTACGGTGACATTATTGGTGCTCGCATCCTCGCTGACCTCGGCCACTTTGCCTTTAATCAAAAAGATGTTTTCATCCTCTTTGATGGTTTGATAGAACCGTTCATAACGGTAACCCGGCGTCCTGAGGTCGATGTAGAAGACATAAATCTTGGCATCTGGATAACGCTCACGGACATAATTGGCCTGCTTCAAAGATGCCATGCAGCAAATATAAGAACAGTATGGCAGATGATTCTCATCGCGGGAACCCGCGCACTGAACAAAAGCGACGCTCTGCGGCTCTTTGCTGTCCGAAGGGCGCAGGATTTTGCCCTGGGTCGGCCCGTTGGGGGCGGCCAATCGTTCCATCATCATATTGGTGATGACGTTGGGATACTCACCGAATCCGAGATAATCGATTTTGGCGGCATCGTAGGGCTGCCAGCCCGTGGACCATACGATGGCCCCCACATTCAAATTCAGCGTTTTGGCTTCCATTTCGAGATCAACCGCATCATACTTGCAGGCTTCTTTGATACGGGTGGCATCCGAAGTGCCGATGATCTCGGGCGCAATCACATAGCGGGCCGGAAAGGCCATCTCAAATGGCAAATAGGCCCCTTTGATTTTTTTCATTCCGAAATCATATTCGCTGTCGATTTCAGCCTGACAGGCCTGGGCGCAGGCATCGCAGCAGGTGCAGTTTTCGTTTACATACCTGGGATTGACTTTAACCGCTACCTCATAGTTGCCCGGATCGCCGGTGACCGATTCCACCTCTGCCAACGTCAGAACTTTAATTCTGGGGTTGTCCTTTATCCGTCTGAAGTTGATTTCCAGGCCGCAGGTGGGTGGGCACAGCTTGGGGAAATATTGATTCAGCTGTGCGACCCTTCCGCCCAGATAGGGGTTTTTTTCGACCAGGAAAACCTCATACCCCACTTCGGCAGCTTCAATCGCCGTGGTCAGACCGCTGATCCCGCCGCCAACGACTAATATGCTTCCGCTTGCCGGAGCTGCTTTTTCTTCAGTCATACTTGCCTCCGTACAGTTTAAAATGTTCGGTTATCATTGGGCTTTCCAATAAGCTGCTACAATCTTGTTCTCGCTGTTTTTCCAATTCGTTATCCGGTTTCAAATGTCAGTTCTCGGGTTCAGGATTATGGGTTCAGAAGTTTCAGGGCTTGAGTGTCCAGTTTTAGGCTGCGGCCTGTGTCCGCTAACATCTGATGACTTTTTTCTGCCATTGTTTAACCTCTGAACCTTTGAAAGTCGAACCTTTGAACCAGACGACTGATATCTGAAACCTAAAAATCGATAACTGAAGAATGAAAGCGAAACGCAAATTTATTTTGTCGGCTTTTCCCAGCAATCAGCCGATAGCCAAACGATAATAACAAAAACCTCCAGGTGTCGGAAGACACCTGGAGGTATCTGTTGGTTAATCAATGTCGATTCGTCTGCTCCTTAGCTGATCCA
>JASFPY010000299.1:0-4292 GCA_050115755.1 Desulfobacteraceae bacterium
GAAAGGCGCCGGGTCAAGACTTTCGAAGGGCGGATTTGTAAACCGCTTTCGAATCTGACAAATCCATTTCAATCAAAACTTCGTTGCCCGATTGGGTGGATATCTTCAAATCAGGGTAGCGTTTTTTAAAAACCTTGATCATGGCGCTGTTCTCCCGCAATACCGATGCCTGAAAGCGCGTATAATTATTTTGTTTCGCGATTTGCTCGAGCACCGCAAGCAGATATGAGGCAATTCCCATGCTCTGGTAGTCTTCACGAACAACAAAAGCGATTTCAGCCACCTGCTCGCGGTCATAGGCATAGCTTCCAATGGCAACAATCTCTTTATGACCGCCTTTTTGAACCAGGCCAACAATGGACATATTCTTATGGTAATCCACGCTGGCCCAATGTTTTTGGACGATCTCATGGGAGAAGGTGCGCATGCGATAGAAAAACCGCATATAAATTGTCTTTTCCTGAAGTGAATAAAAGAAATTACGGTAAGCAATTTCATCTGAAGGCAGAAGCGGACGAAACTCCGCCGTTTTTCCGTTTTTCAGCTTGAGCGTGCTCTTATATCCTTCCAGAAATAGAAGATCTTCGGTGGAAGGCGGTAATTGATCGCCAAATATATAGTGGCGCTTTTTGGCTACATCGATGAGTTGCTCACGAAATTTCGGATGGGCGATTTGCGCCAGCTCCATAACCCGCTGGTAAATGCTTTTGCCCTGGAGTTCGGCAATGCCGTACTCGGTTATGACGAAGTTGACATCGCCCCGGGTGGTGGCCACTCCGGCGCCTTCGCTCAAATGCGATACGATGCGTGAGACCGAACCGTTTTGGGCTGTCGAAGGTAAAGCCACAATCGAAAACCCGCCTTTGGACATGGCGCTTCCTCTTAAGAAGTCAACCTGATCCCCGATACCGCTGTAAAACAGATAGCCCATGGAATCCGAACAGATTTGGCCGGTCAAATCTACTTCTAATGCTGAACTGATTGAAACTAGGTTGTCGTTGCGGGCGATGACAGTGGGGTCATTCACAAATTCGGAAGAACGAAAATAAAAAGCCGGGTTGTTATCGACATATTCATACAATTTTTTCGAACCCATACACAGGGAGGCAACCACTCTGCCCGGCAGCAATGTTTTTTTCTTGTTGGTAATCACATTTTTCTCAAATAATGGCAAAAGACCATCGGTAATGAGCTGGGTGTGAAGACCCAGGTCCTTTTTTGAGTCCAAATACTGCATAATGGCATAAGGCAGGTGACCGAATCCGACTTGAAGTGTGGCCCCGTCATCCACCAGTTGGGAGACAAAATGCCCGATGCGCATGGCAATTTCGTTATCCTTTTGGGCGGGGATCATTTCTACCAGGGGCTCTTCGCAGAGCACCAGCCAGTCGATTTCGTCGACGTGCACGAAGCTGTCGCCCCAGGTACGGGGCATCAGCGGATTGACCTGGGCAATTACCAGTTGGGCGTTTTCCAGTCCCGAGCGGGTGATATCGACCGAAACCCCCAGGCTGCAATAGCCAAATTTATCGGGCGGGCTGACCTGAACCAGGGCCACATCCAGCCCGATGCGATGGCTGGCAAAAAGTCTGGGGATCTGGGAAAGATAGGCCGGAATATAATCGATTTTTCCGTCGAAGGCGGCCTTGCGCATACTGGCGCTGATAAAAAACAGTTTAAGCGAAAATCTGCGCCGCAAGGATTCATCATCAATGTACCGGGAAAAAGTCGACGATAGCATTTGATAGACCAAAACATCCTGGATGCTTGAATCATTGACCATCGCCTCAATCAGAGACTGGGGCTCGCCGCATCCGGTACCGATAAAGACGCGACTTCCGTTTTTGATTTTAGAAACCGCCTCTTCAGCGCTGACGACTTTATCGGGGCACGATCGCATCAGATCCATTAGATTGCCTCGCTCAAGCTTTGATTTTAGAAGCCATCCGTTGTGTTCTTCGTCATCTTGATGGTTAAATTACAATAATACGAATCGCGGATAAATCAACAATCATTTGTTTTATGAATAAAAAGGCCCTATAATAGGTCACCGGAAGATCAATTAAAAGCGAGGTAGCCTGAAGATCTGACGTCATGAAATCCTTAAAACCCAAAGGCCTCTGCCGCCCGTTTGAAGGCCTCAAAACCCTTTTAGAAGCCAAGTCCGTTGCGCTCAAAGATAACGCCGGTATGCCGCTGTCAGAATCACCGAAGCCGGCAACAGATCCGGAAACCGACCGGGCGCTGTTTGAAGCGGCTATGGCGGATGTTGAAAGAATAACGCAAAATATTTGCGCCAAACAACAGGTGCAAAAATCAGATGCTGTCGGGCTCGATAAACCGGGTGAATCGGAAACGCTCTTTCATCTGCAAGAACTTATTGAAACAGGCAAAGGGTTTGTGGTTGCCGACACTTCCGAATATATCGAAGGCATCGGCTACAATGTAAACCGCCAGGTCGCCAAACGGCTGCACAACGGCCAATTTTCAATTCAGGGACACATCGATCTGCATGGTCTGACCGTTGAAAGTGCCCGGAAGGCTTTTGAAAACTTTCTAAAAGAAAGCGTCGCCACCGGTAAAAGAATGGTCTTGATCATTCATGGCCGCGGCCTTTCTTCACCGACAAAACCGATTTTAAAAACCAACGTAATTAAGTGGCTCACCACCGGCATCTGGCGCAAATGGGTAATGGCATTTACCAGTGCACGTTTGTGTGACGGCGGTGCAGGCGCTACCTACGTGCTTCTGCGAAAACGTCCGGCCACCAAACGGGTGAAAAAGCGTCACAGAAAAAAATTGCTTGACAAAAGACCAATGGATCATTAAATACTGCGGGTTTATATTTTACTGCTTAGCCACCCCCATTGCGTACAATAGCAGATGGGGGTTTTTAATCCAAATATTTAAGGAAAGCCAGATGAACAAAGATATCCATAAGGTCAGAAACATCGGTATCAGTGCCCATATCGATTCGGGAAAAACAACCCTGACCGAGCGTATTCTCTATTACACGCATCGTATTCACACCATGCACGACGTGAAAGGTAAAGACGGTATTGGTGCAACCATGGATTCAATGGAACTTGAAAAGGAACGGGGCATCACCATTGCCTCGGCAGCCACCTATTGCGAATGGCGTGACCACGAAATTAATATAATCGACACCCCCGGCCACGTTGACTTTACGATCGAAGTCGAACGTTCCCTGAGTGTCCTAGATGGCGCCATACTGGTCCTTTGTGCCGTTGCCGGCGTTCAATCACAGTCCATTACCGTCGATCAGCAGATGAAACGCTACAAAGTCCCCGGCATTGCCTTTGTCAACAAATGCGACCGCAATGGCGCCAACCCCGAACGGGTGGTAGGACAGCTTAAAGAAAAGCTGGGGCACAATGCCGTCGCGATGCAATTGCCCATCGGCCTGGAAGCGGATTTTACCGGTGTGGTTGACCTCGTCTCCATGAAAGCGATTTATTTTGAGGGCGACAAAGGCGAAAAGCTCCGTCAAGCGGAAATTCCGACGGATTTAATGCCAACCGCTCAAGATCAGCGCGAGACGCTTATCGATCAGGCTTCCCTGTTTTCAGATGAGCTAACTGAAGCCATCCTGGAAGAACGTGAAATTACATCAGAAATGATTATCGCCGGCGTCCGTCAGGGGGTTGTCGAACGCCGCCTGACACCGGTATTCATCGGTTCGGCATATAAAAATAAAGGCATCCAGCCCCTGTTGGATGCGGTCACCCAGCTGCTCCCCTGCCCGCTTGACATCGACAATCAGGCCCTAAACATGGATAACGAAGAGCAGCCGGTAGTGCTTTCCAATGAAATCGACAGGCCCCTGGTCGCCCTGGCATTCAAGCTGGAAGACGGGCCCTACGGCCAGTTAACTTACATTCGCGTCTATCAGGGATCCCTGGTCAAAGGCGATACGATCATCAACGTCCGTACCGGCAAAAAAGTCAAAGTCGGCCGTCTGATCCGCATGCATGCCGATCAAATGGAAGATATCGAATCCATTCCGGCCGGTTACATCGGCGCGCTATTCGGCATTGACTGCGCTTCGGGAGACACCTTCGTCGCACCCGGTATCCGTCTGAGCATGACGTCCATGTATGTACCTGAACCGGTGATATCGCTGGCCATTTTTCCCAAGGACAATAAATCAGAAGTCAATATATCCAAAGCCCTGGGGCGATTTACCAAAGAAGACCCCACCTTTAAGGCTTATGTGAACGAAGAAACCGGGGATACGATTATTTCGGGCATGGGCGAACTCCACCTGGAAG
>JASFPY010000300.1:0-4282 GCA_050115755.1 Desulfobacteraceae bacterium
ATTGGGGCTGGTGGGGGAATCCGGTTGCGGCAAAAGTGTCACCGCATTGAGCGTTTTAGGTCTGGTGCCGTCTCCGCCGGGACGAATCGAAGCCGGCCGTATCCGGTTTGAGAGCCGGAATTTACTGTCTCTGAGCGCGGAACAGCTGCGCCGGATTCGAGGCCAAAACATTTCGATGATCTTTCAGGAACCCATGACATCGTTAAATCCGGTGCTGCCCATCGGTCGACAGGTGGCCGAACCGCTGATGACCCATAAAGCCCTTTCAAAATCAGACGCACTGGCTGAAGCTGCTGCGTGGCTGGATCGTGTTAAAATCCCGGCTGCCCGCAAACGACTCGGCGATTACCCTCATCAGCTCTCGGGTGGAATGCGGCAGCGCGTGATGATTGCCATGGCCATGGTGTGCCGGCCGAAATTAATTATTGCAGATGAGCCCACCACCGCGCTAGATGTGTCCATCCAGGCCCAAATCCTGTCACTTATGCTGGACCTTAAGTCGGAACTGAATATGTCTTTGTTGCTTATCACCCATGATCTGGGGGTTGTGGCTCAGATGGCATCAAGAGTAGTGGTGATGTACGCCGGTCAGATCGTCGAAGAGGGGGGCATGACGGATATCTTTGATAGATCGTTCCACCCCTATACCCGGGGCCTTCTCAAATCCATGCCCCGATTGGGTGATCGCCGTCACCGGCAGGCACACCGGCTCCATGAAATTCCCGGAACGGTTCCATCACTGACAGAAACCGCCATAGGATGCAAATTTGCCGATCGCTGCCCTTACATGTTTGATGTCTGCCGCAATCAGCAACCCCCGCTGTTTGAAGTTGCTGACGGCCAACGGGCACGCTGCTGGCTTCAGCGCTATCCGGATCGGAGGAAACAGCTTGGTTGATGTTCCGCTGCTAATGGTTAACAACCTGGTCAAGGAATTTCCGCTGGGCAGTGGTTTTCTTTCCAAACCCGGGGCCCGGGTGCGCGCCGTTGACGGTGTATCCTTTGCGCTGTCGCGCGGTGAGACCTTTGGCCTGGTGGGAGAATCCGGTTGTGGCAAAACAACGCTCGGACGCCTGATTCTGCGATTAATCGAACCCACCAGCGGGGATGTCGAATTTGAAGGACAAAACGTGCTGGCTTTAGACGGTAGAGCGATGCGGTTGCTGCGGCGACGCATGCAGATTATTTTTCAGGATCCATACGCCAGCCTGGACCCGCGTATGAAGGTGGACGCCATTATCACCGAGCCGCTGCGAGCAGGACAAAATTTTACGAAAGCCCAACGGCAGCAAGTCGCCACTGCGCTTCTTGAAAAAGTCGGTCTGCGGGCCACAGATCTGGACAAATACCCGCATGAATTTTCAGGGGGACAACGCCAGCGGATCAGTATTGCCCGGGCGCTGTGTGTGCGGCCGGATCTGATCGTTGCCGACGAGCCGGTCAGCGCTCTGGACGTTTCCATCCAGGCCCAGGTCATCAATTTGATGCAGGATCTCAAAAAAGAGTTCAACCTGGCTTATGTTTTTATTTCCCATGACTTAAGTGTTGTCGAACATATCAGTGACCGCATCGCTGTCATGTATCTGGGTACCATCGTGGAAACGGCGCCGGCCGAAAGCTTCAGTATTTCACCCCGTCACCCTTATACGGCGGCGCTGTTGCGAGCCGTCCCCATGCCGGACCCTCATCGCAAAGCCGAACCCTTTCCGATGGAGGGTGATGTGCCCAGCCCGATCGACCCGCCACCGGGTTGCGCATTTCATCCGCGCTGTTCGCATGTATTTGAGCGCTGCCGGACCGAACGGCCATCACTGGTGGAAGCGACACCGCAACATTTTGTGGCCTGCTGGCTTAATGAGGGCAAGGGCCTGGGGATTGAAGATTTACGATTGATGATTGATGATTGATGATTGTCGATTGTTTAACGATGCACTTTCATATAGTTAAAAAATGATAGAATTCCACAAATAGTCAATTGTCAATCATCAATCGTCAATTCAAAGCGGGGGATTAATATGAAAATCGCAATTGTGGGTGCCGGTGCGATGGGCAGTCTGTTCGGATCACTGCTGGCCGAAGGCGGCCATGAGGTATGGCTGTATGACATCTGGCAGGACCACATTCAGGCGGTGCAGCAAAATGGGCTCAAGGTCGAACGGGAAGGAAAAACCCGCTACGTCAGGCTGAATGCCACCAGCGACCGAACGCAAATCGGAGAATCCGAGCTGGTCTTGATTTTTGTAAAATCAACTCAAACCCAATCAGCGGCTGAATCAGCCGCCCTGCTGGCCGGGCGAAACGGGTGGGTGCTGACACTTCAAAACGGCATGGGCAACGCCGAAACCATCGCGGAACACATCCCCCCGAATCGGATCCTGGCCGGCACAACGGCTCATGGCGCCACCATGCTTAAGGCTGGATTTATCCGACACGCCGGTGCCGGGCCCACGACTGTCGGGATGTGGTCCGGCGGTGAAAAGGAATTTCACACCGCCCGAAAAATCGCTGATCAATTCACACAGGCCGGAATCGAGTCCGCTGCGGTTGAAGGTATTCGCCCCGTGATCTGGGATAAACTGCTCGTCAATGTCGGAATTAATGCCATCACAGCTCTGACAGGCATAAAAAACGGTCAGATCCTGGATCTCGAAGTAACCCGGGAACTGAGCCGCGTTGCAGTTGAGGAAGCGGCCACGGTTGCCCGGGCCCGGGGAATTGAGATTCGCGAAGATCCGGCAACCCATGTTTTTCAGGTGGCCGCAGCCACTGCGGCCAACCGATCTTCCATGGGCCAGGATGTGGATCAGTGTCGCCCGACTGAAATTAAGGCCATAAACGGTTTTGTGGTGCGCGAAGCCCAAAGCATGGGGATTGAGGCTCCGGTTAATCAAGTGCTCACGACGCTGGTGGAAACGATGGAAGCTCACTACCGTGAGTAAAGTGTCAGGTTTCGGGTGTCAGGTGTCAATTACCGCGTTCAAAGGTTCAAGATAAAAGTATTTGTTGAATTAGTTTTATTCGTTTCATTGGTTGAATTGGTTTGCTTGAACCGAACCAATTGAACGAATTAAACCAATCAAACCAATGTAACATGTATTTGACAGCGCACACTTGGAATTAAAAAATGAATAGGAAGGAAACCAAAAAGATGAGTAAAAAAGTTACGATTTTGGACATCCAGCAGGCCAAGGCACAAGGACGCAAGCTCGTCATGGTCACCGCTTATGATTACCCGTTCGGTTTGCTGGCCGATCAGGCTGAAGTCGACATGGTGCTGGTGGGAGATTCGCTGGGTATGGTCGTCATGGGTTTGGACGGCACCGTTGAAGTCACCATGGAAGACATGATTCACCATATAAAGGCTGTTATGCGCGGTTGCAAAGGCCCGTTGGTTATTGGTGACATGCCCTTTATGAGCTACAACACTTCAATCCGCGAAGCCATCCACAACGCCGGCCGATTGATGAAAGAAGGCGGCTGTGATGCGATCAAACTTGAAGGCGGTTTGCATTTTGCCCCCACCATTGAGGCAATTGTAAAAGCCGGAATACCGGTGCAGGGCCACATCGGTCTCACCCCCCAGACCGCCAGTGCTCTGGGTGGATTCAAAATGCAGGGCAAAGATGCAGCGGCAGCCAAACAAATTATTGATGACGCTAAAAGCCTGCAGCGTGCCGGCGTGTTTTCAATTGTTCTGGAAGCGGTTCCGGCACCCCTTGGCAAATTGGTTTCAGCGGCGGTGGAAGTTCCGATCATCGGTATCGGTGCCGGTCCGGATGTGGATGGCCAGGTACTGGTCACCCATGACATGCTCGGGCTGTTCGACAAATTTGTGCCCAAGTTTGTTAAGCAGTTCACTCAAATTCGAACGATTATCCTTGAGGCCATGAAGACATATAAAAAGGAAGTACAGGAGGTGGCTTTCCCGGGACCGGAGCATTCGTTCAAAATGCCCGAAGAGACGCTGGCTCAACTCAAAAAAATGATCGAAGAATAGTCATTTTTTCAGGTTTCAGGTGTGCCATCTGTTTAATTGGTTTGATTTGTTTTATTGGTTTCATTGGTTCGGCCTTTTCTATTTTGTAACTAATTCAACCAATAAAACTAATGTAACCAATCCAACATCAGCATGAACCCCTTAAGCCATAAAGGAATTTCAGATCTGATAAAGCTTGAGTGGACTATTGACCAACTGCTGATTGGCTTCTTTTAGTTTTTCTTCATTCGAAATGACGGCAACCGCATGCTGTTCGGCCGGCATGCCGAAATATTTCCCGGCAGC
>JASFPY010000301.1:0-4277 GCA_050115755.1 Desulfobacteraceae bacterium
AAACACATTCCGATCGAATCGGTAAGCATTGCGGTTGCGATTTGCAGGTTGCGGGCAAGCTCGATCTGCCCTTGCGGTTTTAATGGATCGACCGTTCCACCGACGTCAAGGATATTTGCCGTCACGCAATAACCGGATGTGTGATCGGCTCCCATAGGTGTTGTGGCATAAGTCACGCCGATGCCCTGAACGGTTCGCGGGTCATAGGCCGGCATGGCTTGATTTTTAACTACCGGTACGCGTTCGATCCCGTAGGCTTTTCCGGTTGCGGCTGCCCCGCCGCCCAGAATCCGCCCCAGCGGTGTTCCTTTGCCGACTTCTTTTATCAGGTTGATGGCGGCCTCGGCATCGCCAAATTCGGCTATGCCAGCCTCCATGGCCACGCCAATGGCGGCGCCCATTTCAATCGTATCCAATCCATAGTCATCATCCATCCGATCGATCTGAGCGATGGCATCCAGGTCATCAATGCCGCAGTTGCCGCCGTGGGCCCAGACGGTTTCATATTCGGGTTGTTTGGACACATATTGGCCGTTTTTATCATAAAAAGTGCCCGAACAGCGAATGACGCAGCCCCTGTGGCAACCATGGGTTGAAGATCCCTTGCCACCCCGGGCATCCTCCAATTCAGCCTCGGTTTCCCCGCTGATATTGCTAGCGCCTTCAAACTGGCCTTCGAGAAAATTGTTTGTCGGATACGCACCGGCTTCGTTGATCACATTGGTTAATACGTTGGTGCCGTATTTTGGAAGTGACTCACCAGTAAGTGCATGTTTTCTTAGGCCCGCAACCCAGGCTTTATTGGCCTCTTTGAATGCATCCGGGTCATGGGGTTCTCTCATCTTCATCCCGGCGTCATCGATGACAATCACCTTGACACCTTTGGATCCCATCACCGCGCCGACACCGCCACGACCGGCGTGACGCGTCGGTCTTTGTTCCATATCGGTGCAGGCAATTGAAGCGGCGGCCATTTTCATTTCACCGGCCGGACCGATGGAGATGCAGGAAACTTTTTCGCCATGCTCGGCCTTGATCTTGTCGACGGTATCATAATTTCCGAGCATGCAAAGGTCATTGGCCTCCTGGATATCGACACCGTCTTTGTTGATCAAAATTTTATAAAGCGTGTTGTCTTTGGGTTTACCTTCCAGCACGATGGCGGCATATCCCAACCGACCGATCATCTGTGACGGCATTCCGCCGGCGTTGGATTCTTTGATACCCCCGGTCAGCGGGCTCTTGCAGCCCACGGATATGCGGCCGGACATTGCCGCAGTCGAGCCGCTTAAAAGCCCGGGAGCGATAACCAGCTTGTTATCTTCTCCCAGCGGGTGACATAGCGGCGGAACCTCTTTTGAAACGATGGATGAGGTCAGACCACGACCGCCAAAGCCGGCATAGTCGCCCAGAGATTCGGTTTTAACTGCCGGACCGCCATCTGCACCCATGTTGATTCTTAGAACCTTGTCCATGTGCACCTCCCTATTTTAAGTTGAATGTTTATTTCCTAAAAATCTACGCCTTTTGACGATAACGGCGTATCATCGGATTCAGTTAGTATTGGTTATTATTTTCTTAGTGATATGGAATGGCAATGTCAAGCTCTTTAGCGGTTATTACTTGCAAAGGTCACTTATAATTTTCTATATGTAGCCAATACCGGTTTTCGAATAAAGAAACTATTGGGGCGTTAGATAACGAGCAGGAGGACGAGCACGAGGACGAATATGAGGAACGGTAACCTTTTTGCGTCGTACTCGTCGTCGTCCTCGTCCTCGATAATGAAATTTAAAGAAAGGTTAGTATAAAAAAGGTTATTTTTATGAAAATTTTTCGTTACCCGTCGCGCTCGGCCGAACAGCGCGTTGCCCGTATCGTGAATCGTGGTCTTGTTTTTCCCAAAAAGGATATGGCGGCAGTCAATCGTATCTGTGAAGATGTCCGCAAACGGGGGGATCAAGCGGTCATCTCCTACACCAGACGTTTTGATTCAGCGCGCATGACCATCAAGTCGATGCCGGTGTCCAAAAAAGAATTTGCAGACGCCGCCCGAAAAGTAGACCGGCCTTTTACGCGGGCCTTAAACCGGGCGGCTGCCAATATCAAACGGTTTCATGAGCAGCAACTGCGCAGGTCCTGGATGCAGACTGATCGGCCCGGTACCTTACTTGGCCAGCTGATTCACCCGGTGGACGCCGCCGGGGTCTATGTGCCCGGTGCCAGGGGAGGGCAGACCCCGCTGGTGTCCTCGGTGCTGATGGGCGTGATTCCGGCCAGAGTTGCAGGTGTCAAACAGATCGCAATGGTCACACCACCGACAAGGGGCGGTGGCGTAAGCCCCCATCTGCTGGTGGCTGCAAAAAAGGCCGGTGTCGACGCCGTTTATAAAGCCGGCAGCGCCTGGGCGATTGCGGCCCTGGCCTATGGAACCGAGACCATCCCCAGAGTCGATGTGATTGTCGGTCCCGGCAATATTTATGTCACGCTGGCCAAGAAAATTTTAGCCGGCACCGTCGGCATCGATATGATCGCCGGGCCCAGCGAGATCCTGATTATCGCCGATGCGGGCGCCCGGCCGGATTTTGTCGCCGCCGATCTGCTTTCCCAGGCTGAACATGATGTCTTATCCTCGGCCGTGCTGATTACCGATTCACAGAAGCTGGCCCGAGCAACCGCCCAAGAGATTAAGGGGCAGCTTGAAAGCCTGCCGCGGGCTGAAATTGCCAGAGAATCCCTGGCCAAATACGGAGCGGTCATTGTCGTCGAAAATATCGGTGTTGCCATCGAAATGGCCAACCGCATCGCTCCCGAGCACCTTGAACTTCAAACCAGGGATCCCCTTGAGATGGTGGGCCAAATCCGTAACGCCGGTGCGATATTTTTAGGCGATTATACCCCGGAGCCGGTGGGAGATTATATTGCCGGTCCCAACCATGTGCTGCCCACCGCAGGAACCGCCCGCTTCGCATCCGCACTATCCGTGGACAATTTTATAAAAAAGACCAGCCTGATTCAATACACGAAAAAAGCGTTTAAGCGCGAAGCCCCCGACATTATTCGCCTGGCGGAAATCGAAGGATTGGGAGCACATGCCGGATCGATCAAGATCAGGTTATGAGCCGGATATGAGTGGATATGATTGAAATCACTTATCGCCGGATTTTTCCCGGATACCCTTCGGCGAAGGCTCATCGCTGCCGTAAACCTGTACATAGGCGTTATGGGCGATGCAGCCCTTCTCCCAGTGCTTTCTCACCTTTTTGCCAATAAATGAATCCGGATATTTACGCGCGATGTTGCATCCGGGACAGATCTTGTTCCATCCGGCCAGAATTTTTTTCATTTCCATCATGGTCTCCTTTTTGGAGGCTGATCCTATTGCACGACCTCTTTGAAAAGCGCCAGGTTCTCTTTAAGCAGATCGGAGATCGGCAGATTATAGGGACACTTTTCCTCACATTGTCCGCATTCGATGCATTCGGCCACGCTCTCCATGGCCTTTCCCAGCCAGGCGGAAACACCTTCGGGGGATAACCGTTTTGCGGCCGCCTGAAATATAAGGACGGAGGATATCTGAACGCCCTGTTCGCACGGCATACAGTATTCGCAGCGGTGGCAGAACTTCTCCCCTAAAGCCGTCTGAATTTTTTTCATCTCCTTTAAATCGGGCCTGGAGAGCTGTTGCCGATGGCGGTATAATTTTATGATTTGATCGGCTTCCTTTTTTGCACGGATTCCGGGGATGGGTAAGACATGCGGGTGTTGCTGCAGAAATTTGAAGCAGAGGTCAGCGCGTTCCAGCAAGCCGCCGCCAAGGGGTTTCATGCCGATGATGCCGATATTATTCTGGCATGCAAACGGGAAGAGTTCGTTTTGCGGGTCATTTTCAATAAAGTTGAACGGAAATTGAAGGGTTTGAAATAATCCCGTCTTCAACGCTTCCATCGCCGTCTGGATACTGTGAGACGATATCCCGATAAATCGGATTTTTCCCGCATCGCGGGCTCTGGCAATGGCTTCGTAAGCTCCCTGCGGGGCAAGGATTTGCTGGAGGGCCTCTCGGTTGGATACGTTATGAACCTGATAGATGTCGATCCAGTCCGTTTTTAATTGCTTAAGAGAGCTATCAATATGGGTGGCGGCGCCATTTGCATCTCTTTGGGTGGTTTTGGTGGCAATAACCGCGTTTTCTCTAACCGTTTTCAAAGCAGTGCCAATTTTTTCTTCACTGGTGGGATACATGTTGGCCGTATCGAAAAAGGTAATTCCCAGAT
>JASFPY010000302.1:0-4276 GCA_050115755.1 Desulfobacteraceae bacterium
GTCGGCATCATTGTGGTTATATTGATCATCACGGATGCCATGGGCTATACAAACGTCTTTACATTTGTCCGATAGCAAAAAACGCAGGCGACACCGTGCTCGGGATCTAAAGCCGTGGATTGTTATTGGGGGTTGGCTCATTGGATTAATCGTTTGTAGCGGGTGCGCCAGCATACCGACCGATCAATGGAGCCAGGCCGCCGTCAATGTTCCACCCTATCATCAATTGAGTACGGTGCCGTTTTTCCCCCAGGAAAAATACCAGTGCGGACCCGCATCGTTGGCAATGGCCCTGGCCTGGAGCGGCCTTCAGATAGATGCGGATGAACTCGCGCCACAGGTATACACCCCTTCCCTCAAAGGCAGCCTGCAACCAGCCATGGTCGCCGCATCCCGCCGCCATGGCAGGGTGGCCTATCCCATCTCGGGAGCCAATGCACTGCTTAAAGAAATCGCTGCCGGACATCCGGTCATTGTTTTGCAAAACCTGGGATTATCCTGGGTTCCGGTCTGGCATTACGCGGTGGTCATCGGTTATGACCTTGACAAAGCGCTGATCATTCTGCATTCCGGAATAACGAATCAAAAAAAAACCGCCCTAAGAACATTCGAAAACACCTGGGCCAGAAGCAAACACTGGGGGCTCGTCGTGTTACCGCCTAGCCGGCTTCCGGCGACAGCCGAAGAGAATTCTTATGTCAAAGCAATTGTGGGACTGGAGCGAGCCCGTCAATGGCCGGCTGCGGTTGAAGGGTATAAAATCGCATTGCGTCGCTGGCCGCAGAGCCTGGCCGCCCATATCGGCTTGAGCAACAGCTATTATGCTCAGGGTGATTTGGAATCTGCCCGAAAGGTATTGCAAAAAACCACAGTTCTTTTTCCCGAAGAAGGCGTTGCCTTTAACAATCTGGCCCATGTATTATGGAAGCAGGGAAAAAAACAGGAAGCCATAAAAGCGGCCCGCCGAGCCGTTATGCTCGGCGGGCCGCATGTCGAAAAATATCAGAAAACGCTGGAAGAAATCCAGTCGGATACAAAATAATGGTTAACCGCTTTGCCCGTTGTGCCAGTTGAGTTCGTTAAAAAGAGAAGGTCTAATTTCATAAAAACCGGCAAACGGGCAACGGGTTAAACCTGATAACTATTCCTTTTTTTCGAATAATCCTTTTACCTTATCGGTTACGCCGCCCGCTTCCTTCTCCGCGCCCACGACGGCTTCGGTGGCACTCTTAAGCCCCTGCTTGGCAGCTTCTTCAAGTGCTTCGGCACTTTCGCCTCCCAGTTTTTTAAGTTGATCGTTTAAAGCCCCCAGCACATTCGGTGAAGTAACCTTGCCATACAGAGCCGTAAAAATTTCCTTGGCCACTTCTGCGGGTGAGGCACCGCCCTTCTTTTTGCCGATATCTGTAAGATGAATGTCCGGAAGGTCGGTCTTGATTTCCTGGTCACCGAGAGCGCCACCAGGCATTGCCACCGCCAGGTTCACCTTGCCATCTTTTATAATAAAGTCATTGATTATCAGCTGTTTTCCCGGGCCCTCCTGTGCCGGCTCCTTTTTGGCGCTATCTCCTTTGGGCACGTTTTTTTGCACATTACTTAAAATCGATCTAAAATTATCGGATTTGCCCCGCTTCTCATATGTAATTTCCGGTCCGACCACTTCGACCTTATTAATAATGATAGTATCTTTTGTAATCGAACCTTCATCAACATCCACATAGATAGAGCCGACTTTCATGGCACTCGGAGATTTGAAGCCGGATGGATTCCCCAGGAAAAACTTCTTGAGCTTGGCTTCAGCCGAAAATATGGAAATCCCGACATCGTCCACCCGCAATTCGGTGTCCGTGATTTTGGGACCGTAGGTGTTGACTGCCATTTTAACGAGCGGACCCAGTTTGGAAAGGCCGACCACCACAACGACGATGACAAGAACAACAATGGCACCAAGAACGATAAATATCCATTTTTTCATTGTTTTTTCTCCTTTTTAATTTGGAAATGACGATTACTTCGATGGAAGATGGTTTTTGAAGCGATTAATTATCCTGAAAATTAGGAACGAAATGAGAGAGTGTCAATTGAATTCTTCAGTGTTATTGATTTCGTTGGGCGAAGGTGGGCTTTTACGATTGGAAGCGAAGGACTTGACTCATGTCACAATGTGGTATATTTTAGGGTTTAGATGATCATTTAGAAGTAGTTTCAAATTTAACCTGACTCAAATCCCTACAGGAGATTAAAATGAAAGAAGAAGTGCAAAGTGCACTGAATGAAATCCGGCCGTCACTTCAGGCGGACGGTGGCGATGTGGAACTGGTGGACGTGGAAGACGGCATTGTCAAAGTCAGATTGACCGGCGCCTGCGGCGGATGTCCCATGTCCCAGATGACTCTGAAACAGGGCATTGAAGCCTATGTCAAAAAGAAAATTCCTGAGATTGTCAGTGTCGAGTCGGTATAACATCTGCACCATAGCGTGCGAATCCAAATGTCCCCACGACTCCGAATAAAAATGCGATCATAAAATTTGTTGTCGGGCTGATCTGCCATAAAAAGGCACCGCCAAAAGCGGCAACAGAGACGCACACATCGCGGATCAGATAATAAAGTCCGTACATGCCGGCTTTGCAGTTTTGCGGTGCCAAATCGAGGATAAGTGCTTTGCGGGTCGGCTCGCCGAACTCTTTTAAACCCCTGAGCACAAATGCGGGTATCAGCCATACAAAAGACCGGCAGAATATAAGTGTCAGGGGAAACAATGTGAAAAAGACAAATGTGATGACCACAAATGGCTTTTTGGTGCTTTTATCCGCCAGGTGGGCAACCGGAATATAAACGAGCACCGCCGTAGCCATTTCGATGCTTGTCAGAATGCCGAACTGAAAAGCCGAAACCGGGTTCGGTATCGTCTGCATGCACCACACGACAACAAAGGCATAGGGGATCTGTTCACAGAAACGTATGAGTATATCTGAAATAAGCAATCGCCTGAGGGAAGCATCCATGGATTGAAACAGCTTGAAGGGATTTTTTTCCGGTTGGATGGCGTCTTCATCATCTTTCTGGCTTGAATCATCTTCGATTAACTTTTGCTGCAACGCGATTGCAATAAAAGCAAAAACCAATGCCACTCCAAAGGCGACGCGAATACCGTTCTTAACCCCCCAGGCACCGATGCATAGGCCCCCTAAAATGGGTCCCAGCGCCATCGGAAATCTGCGCACCAGCGAATGCATGGTAACGCCCATGGTACGCTTGTCTGTCGGCAGTACCTTCGCAATCAGGCCCATCGTCGCAGGTAAGGAGATCGCTGACCAGGCCAGAAAAAAAATCGCGCCGATCAGGACCGCCTGCCACGCCGGGATAAGAATCACCACCAAAAACCCGGTCATGGCCATACAATTAAAAACCAGCAGCGCGCGCTTGGTGCCGATGCGCTCGGAAAGATACCCTCCCGGAAAAGCGTAAATCGCCGACAGGAAGTTATCCAATCCATTTAAGAGTCCGATAGAAATGACCCCGCCACCAAGAGTCAGTAAATAAATCGGCAAGAAGCGCTCGGCCATGCGCTCGCCCATGCCCACCAATACCACCATGAACAGCAAACCGACTGTACTTTTTGTCAACCCGAGAAAATCAGAAATACGTTTGGCACGGAACATCGGGCGGGACCTTTAGAGAAGCGTATAACGCATATATGATTTAAGTATTTGATATTTATATCTTATTTAGACTCGACCAGATGGTTGTAGGATTTAAATTAGTGCTTATACTTATTTTTAATCGCAAAGTTATTCAGTAATTCGTTCATATTCTAAACCGATCCGTTAATAAAACAAAGATAAAAATGGGAGGTTGAATTATGATTCATAAATTGCCCGCACTTCCATATGCATATAATGCGTTGGAACCTTACATTGATGAACAAACCATGCAAATTCACCATACCAAACATCACCAGACCTATGTGGACAAACTCAATGCCGCTCTGGAAGGTCATGACGATTTGCAAAAGAAAAGCGTCGAAGATCTCATACAGGATCTCAATTCCGTACCGGAAAAAATACGCGCCGCTGTCAGAAATCACGGCGGCGGCCATGCCAATCACCGCTTTTTCTGGCCGCTATTGTGGAAAGAAATCGATTTTGGGGGCGAGGTGGCAGCTGCCATAAAAGCAAAATTCGGTGATTATGATACCTTTAAAGAAAAATTTTCAAATGCAGCCGCGTTGCTTTTCGGCAGTGGCTGGGCGTGGCTGGTCGTTAATAACGGTG
>JASFPY010000303.1:0-4265 GCA_050115755.1 Desulfobacteraceae bacterium
ACCCCTGCGCTGGATATTGCTTTATACAGGCCCCGCCGTTTATCAACGATATCGGTGGTGATAACTAAATGATTATTTCGAGGGAAACCCTTTTCTATCGCTTTTTGAAGGGCCCCCGCCTGATCAGAGGGTTCCGGTATGCCCAACTCATTTTCCATACAGTACCCGATGACGTCGTCCAGCCAATCATCCATCTGTATCAATTCTGATGCTGACTTGAAGGTTTTTGACCGGTTGGAACGATCAACATCTTCAAACGACAGATTTAAATTACGCATTAGAATCAAGACGTACTTTGCCGCTTTTTTTATATCATCGCTGTCGTAGGCCGTCTTTGCATTTTCCAGCAGGCGGTCCTTATTGTCTCTGGTATAAAATATCCTTGATTCCCGCAATGCAACCACTTTGGTACCCGGCAATAGCGAAAACGTATTGACGCTTTCGATCACGTCATAAATGTTTTCAATGGTTCCTTCGACAGGATCGTAATTTGCGCTTCGGTTCCCGGCCGGCAGCAATGCTTTCAGAAGTTCGTTGTAAGCATTTTTTACCAGCAATTCTTCGCCGAAAATTAAATAGACCGCAGCGAAATCTCCGGCAGGGTCACTTTTTAAATCCTCTAGATAGTTTTTTAGCAGTTTATGATTAATTTCGGGCATTATTCCGGCATTTTTTTGAATATCAGATGGTATAAGAATATACCAATTCCAATGGAGATCGCACTGTCGGCGATATTGAACGCCGGCCAATGCAGGGCGCCGACATAAAAATCCAGAAAATCAATCACCATCCCAAAACGGATCCGATCGATCAGATTCCCGATGGCACCCCCAAAAATAAGCGCAAATGCCGCGGCCAGCCAGGAATGCTGCTCCGGCGTTTTTTTATAAAAATAAAAAATTAAGCCGACTGCCACCGACGATATAAAAAGAAAGATAATGCTTCGCAGAATCGGGCTCAGATTCGCCATAAGCCCGAAGGCGCCGCCCGGATTGAGGACATGGGTGATATTAAAGAAACCTTTTATGACCGGGATGGTCTTATTAAACGGCAGGTAACGCAGGATGAGCCCTTTGGTAAATTGATCCAGCAGGATAATAATTCCGCCGACAACCACCAGCTTGATGTATTTATTTTTCAGCATTTCTTCAATCTTAAGGTTTCAGGTTTCGGGTGTCAGGTGTCAGCAAAAAGATGACAACTTGCAGAATCTGATAATTCTCGGCATCATCAGATTCGTAATCCTGACACCTGAACACTGACACCTGACACCTGTACTATGCCATCTCGGCCAGCGCTTTTCGGCAGCGCTGGCAGATCGTCGGATGTTCGCTATCAGAACCGACCGACGTTTCATGGATCCAGCAGCGTTCGCACTTTTCACCGGGCGCAGCTTCGATCTTAAACGATAAACCCTTCACCTTCTCGCTTTCAAAGCTACCGTCAAGCTTTTTATCTTTAAGCAGTGAAACGCTTGAGACGATAAATATGAATCTTAAATCTTCGGCATACGGTTGCAAGAGGTCGTATAGGTCTTCTTTTGCAGAGATGGTAACCGCTGCATCAAGCGGGTGCCCGATTTGCTTTGCGGCGCGGGCTTCTTCGAGGGCCTTGGTGGCCTCTGCCCGCACGTTCAAAATTGTCTCCCATTTCTGGGCCAGGCTTTCATTATTCCATTGAATGTTTTCCTCGGGCAACGAAGTCAGGTGAACACTCGGCAACTTATCGCCATTTGCCGGCATGTGCTCCCAGATTTCTTCGGCGGTAAAAGGAAGAAGAGGCGCCATTATCCGTGCAAGGCAATCCAGCAAAAAATACATAACGGTCTGGGCGCTTTTGCGGGCATCTGATTTCGGTGGCGATGTATAAAGCCGATCTTTGAGAATGTCCAGATAAAAAGCAGATAAATCAAGCGTGCAATAATTATGAAGCGCATGGTAAATAATATGATACTCATACTCATCATAGGCTTTAAGCGCTTTTGAGATCATGCCCTGCAGCCTGTGAAGCGCAAACTGGTCTATCTCCGGCATGGCATCGTAAGAAATTGCATCTACAGCCGGATCGAAGTCAAATAAATTTCCCAGCATAAACCGGCTGGTGTTCCGGATTCGCCGATAGGCATCGCTGAGCTGCCTTAGAATGTTTTCTGAAATGCGAATGTCTTCTCTGTAATCCGTTGCCGATACCCACAGCCGTAAAATCTCTGCGCCGTATTTGTCGATCACTTCACTGGGCGCGATAACATTGCCCAGCGATTTGGACATTTTTCTTCCATCGGCATCCACAACAAAGCCGTGAGTCAAAACCGCCCTGTACGGTGCCTGCTGCCGGGTACCAACCGCTGTCAGAAGCGCACTGTGAAACCAGCCCCGGTGCTGGTCACTGCCCTCCAGATATAGATCCGCAGGCCATCGCAGGTCTTCTCTGGGCTCCAGCACAGCCGCATGGCTCACCCCTGAATCGAACCAGACGTCAAGGATGTCATTCTCTTTGACGAAGTTTTTGCTGCCGCAAGATGAACACTTAACATCATCGGCAACAAAATGAGAAATATCTTTTTCAAACCAGATATCTGCTCCGTGTTTTTCAAATTGGGCGTAAACCTCCTCCATAATTTTTTGATCCAGCAAAATGGCTTCACAGTCCTGGCAATAAAAAACAGTAATAGGCACCCCCCAGGCCCGCTGGCGGGAAACGCACCAGTCCGGACGATTTTCAATCATACCGTAAATCCGATCGCGCCCCCAGTGCGGAATCCAGGTGACCGTGTCGATGCACGCCAAAGAATCCCGGCGCAGTCCGGTTTTATCCATCGAAATGAACCATTGCGGCGTTGCCCGAAAAATTACCGGTTGCTTGCAGCGCCAGCAGTGCGGATAGCTATGTTCGATGCTGTCCTCGGCAACCATCGCTCCGATTTCATCAAGCTTTTTATTGATATTTTTGTTGGCATCAAAAACAAATTGTCCCCGGAAAAACTCAACGTCATCGGTAAACCGCCCGTTGTCATCTACCGGAGAATATACATCCAGGCCATATTCAAGGCCCACTTCATAGTCCTCACGGCCGTGTCCGGGGGCCGTGTGAACACATCCGGTGCCGGCTTCCAGGGTAACATGATCACCGAGGATGATGATGGATTCCCGCTCCACCATCGGATGGCGGCATCGTTTATGTTCCAGAGATTTTACATCGACATCGGCGATAACCGTGTAATCTGAAATTCCGAAAGTTTGCATGTTGTATTCAACCAGCTGGCGTGCCAGGATGAGAACTTCATCATTGCCGATGTCAACAGCCACATATTCAAAATCCGGATGCAGCGCAATGGCCAGGTTCGCCGGAAGGGTCCAGGGCGTGGTCGTCCAGATTACCACGTAGACCGTTTTCCCCTTCAGCTCCGGGTAACCGTCGCTGAGATCGTCCTGCATGTGAAATTTTACAAAAATTGACGGAGCAGATTCATCGTGATATTCAATCTCTGCTTCCGCCAGCGCTGTCTGGCAGGTAAAGCACCAGTAAATCGGCTTCTTACTGCGAAACAGGCTCTTGTTTTGTGCAAACTTGCCGCATTCCCGGGCGATGATGGCTTCATATTGATAATTCATGGTCAAATAGGGGTTTTCCCAGTCGCCCATAACCCCCAGGCGTTTAAACTCTTCGCGCTGAATATCGATAAATTTTTCGGCATACTGCCTGCAAAGTCTTCGAATATCGGCTAACGTAAGGTCTTTCTTTTTGTCTCCGATTTCAATGTCCACATTATGCTCGATTGGCAGCCCGTGACAATCCCAGCCCGGCACGTAAACGGCGTCATAGCCCGCCATCTGTTTGGAGCGAACAATGATATCCTTCAGGATTTTATTCAGCGCGGTGCCGATATGAATATTCCCGTTGGCATAAGGCGGCCCATCATGCAAAATAAAGCGGCCCCGGCCTTTGGATGAATTTCTGACCTGATCGTGTAAACGTATCGCCTCCCACTTTTTGAGCTGTTCGGGTTCACGCTTCGAAAGATTGGCCTTCATGGGAAATTTTGTCTTGGGCAGGTTAAGCGAATTTTTGTAATCCATTCATTCCTCCACAATCGGATATTAAGTTTAAACAAAATTTTTTACTCGGAATGCAGGATGGTGTCAAGAAAATACCATGGACCAGGGAAGTATGATTTCAGAAGGTTTGCTTGAGCAATAATATGGAAAAGGCTAAATGCCTGCCCGGCTATCTGAGCGTTTCATCGCTGGCAATTTCCAGCAGGTATT
>JASFPY010000304.1:0-4254 GCA_050115755.1 Desulfobacteraceae bacterium
GCGTTTAATATTGAAGCCGACGACAAGCTCAAGCTTTGCAAGATCCGCGATCAGGCGTGAAATTTGGTCTGCAGTATATTCAACGAAACCGTCCTTTTGCGAGTCGTAAATCACCCCGCAACTCATGCCCATCCGGTCGGCTCGGTGCCAGCCGCCGACCTGGGCGGCCGATCGTCGTGTTTCAAGGTCAAAAACGCCGAATTCCAGGCAGGGGGCGGCCTCTGCCCTGAAGCCCGCGAGGGCTCTGGATCGAATCTCATGCGGTTCTTGCACAATTTGCGGCAGGTCATCTTCTTCTCCGGGCGAATGGGCATCGATCCCTTCCTTATGGCGACGCTTCCCTTCGGCTGCCAGGCGATTGAGAATAAAAATGGCTGCGCTTTTGTCCAGAGGCCGATTACCGGATCCGCACTGCGGAGACTGGATGCATGAGGGGCAGCCGTCTTTGCAAGGACAATCTTCTATGGCCTTCAGCGTATAGCGCAGCAGTTGCGGTGTGTTTGCAAACGCCTGCTGAGTCAGGCCGGCGCCACCGGGAATGCCGTCATAAATAAAGATGACCGCGCTGCCCACCTGGGGGTGATAATTTGTGGACAAGCCACCCACATCATTGTGGTCCGCCATTACCAGCAACGGAAAAATACTGATGGCTGCATGTTCAATCGCATGCAGGGCGCCCATTAAATCAAAAGGTCTCGATTCGCATTCTTGCCGGATCGATTCCGGAATCTGAAACCACATGCCCTGGGTTTCAAAAATCTGGGGCGGCAGATCCAGCGGTATTCGATCAAGCAGGGTGTGGGTCTGACTGCGCCACATTTCAAATTCGGTTACTTGATGTGTAACTTTAATTATTCCATTATAAACTTTTGTTTTTGATATATATATAGAATTATTAATATTTAAAATCTCAGTCAGTTTATATCCTCTGACCCGGGTATAATAATCCACCCGGGCACGCGTTGCGAGTATCGTCTGCCTGTGGATATCAAGACGATCCACCACGAAGCTTTCACCTTTGTGAAGGTAGACAGCCCCGGGATGGGTTTCGCGGAACGCCCGATAATCATCGATTTCGCCAATGGCTTCGCCGGTCTGGGCCTCGACAATCTGAAAGCGCTTGGCGCCAGCCCGCAGGTCGATATCCCGGTGGGGCGCTTTGCGACGCGCGTAAATTTCCCCGCCGTCGGCACTTTTTAACAACTGGCCTTCCGTTTCCAGCTTGGTCAGCACCTCAGGTGCATTTTCTTGATCGAGTATGCTCTCTCCGGCGCTTAGCGGCAATTCAGCCGCCGCGCAAACCAGATGCCGGGCGAGAATTTGTTTGTTAAAGGGATTGACAACAGCGGCTTCGGGTGCACGGTCGATAAAGTCCTGGGGATTTCTCATGAAATACTGGTCCAGGGCATCTTCTCCGGCAATCAGAACCAGGGCCGAATCCTGGCCGCTGCGCCCGACCCTTCCGCCGCGCTGCCAGGTTGAAATGACCGAACCCGGATAGCCCACCAAGAGACAGAGATCCAGGTCCCCGATGTCGATACCCAGTTCCAGGGCACTTGTGGTAATCACCGCCAGCAGATCACCGCAGGAAAGCCGCGCCTCGATTTCGCGACGTTCCTGCGGCAGCAGGCCGGCGCGATAGGCACTGATTCGATCGGCAAAGGCACCGGATTCACTGCCGGCCCACATGGCAATCAGCTCGGTCAATTTGCGAGACTGGGTATAAACAATGGTTCTCAGCTCATTTTGCAGGGCGGTTTTCAGTAAATGAATGGTGGCGCGAGCCGGCCCCAGCATCGGATTAAAAAAGACAAGGTGACGCCGGCCGCGAGGTGCGCTACTTTCGTCGATGGTTTTCACTCTCAGATCGGTGAGTTGATGGGCCAGCTGGGCGGGGTTGGCTACCGTGGCCGAGCTGAAAATAAATGTCGGCGATACCCCGTAACAGTGGCAGATGCGATGAAAACGCCTGAAGATCTGGGCCATATGAGAGCCCAGCAGGCCGCGATAGGTGTGGACTTCATCAACGACCACCATGTGCAATCTGGACAGAAAAGGCGCCCATTTGCGATGATGGGCCAGCAAAGACAGATGAAGCATCTCCGGATTGGTGATGACCACGTTGGGTGGAGCTTCCCGGATGCGTTTGCGGCGATAGGCAGACGTATCTCCGTCATAGACGGCACCCGTTGGGCGGGAAGGTTTCAGGCAAGACGACAGGTTTTCAAAGGTTTGCAGCTGGTCCTGGGCCAGAGCCTTCAATGGAAAAATATACAGCGCGGTTGCATCGGGGTCGGCCAGAAAATGCTCGAGCACCGGCAGATCATAGACCAGCGTCTTGCCGCTGGCAGTCGGTGTCGCGACGATAACATGGCAGCCGCTGCGAATAAAATCAATCGCTTTTGCCTGATGCCGGTATAATTTATTAATTCCGGCCGATTGCAGCATATTCCGGATCGAATCCGGTAATGGTTTCTGCGGATCGGCCCATGCGGCCCGGGTTGCCGGCAACGTTTTTTGAAACACCACCTGAGACCGCAGGCGCTCGGAAGCAAAAAAAGAGTCTAAGAAATGACCTATTGGGGATTGCTTGGCCATATGGAAAGTTTACCGTGTCTGAAATACTTTGCGATATTCGTCAGAATGGGAATGGTCGTCGCTCAGATGTAGATAAATACCGAGTACGAGGACGACGACGAGTACGATTTGGGATGTTGTTGCATGAACTCGTCCTCGTGCTCGTGCTCCTGCTCGTTGTCAATAATAGATTTTTAAGTAGGGCTTTTCGCTGTCTATGTTTTGACACGTTCTACATATTCGCCGGTGCGGGTATCGATTCGAATCAGCTCACCTTCCTGAATAAACGGCGGCACATTTAAAATATATCCGGTTTCCAGGGTCGCCGGCTTGGAATCGCCGGATGCGGTATCCCCTTTCACCCAGGGCTCTGTTTTTTCGACTTTCAAATCGATAAAATTCGGCAGAGAAATCCCGATGGGGCTGCCTTCATACAGCAGGACACTGCAGACCGTATTTTCTTTTAAATAATCTTTTGCATCAGAAATCTGGTCTTCGGTGACGAACACTTGATCATATGTGGCGGTATTCATAAAACAGAAACGCTGGCCGTCAGAATATAAATATTCCATTTCGACTTCCTCAAGATCAGCTTCCTTGAATTTTTCGCCCGATCGAAAGGTTTTGTCAAATTGGGCGCCGGTCAGCATGTTTTTCAACTTGCACTTGTAAAGTGCCTGACCTTTGCCCGGCTTGACAAATTCAAACTGCACAACCACATGGGGTTCTCCATCCAGTTCGAATTTCAATCCTTTTCGCAAATCACTGCTTTCAAGCATATGGCATCTTCCTTTCTGATTAAACGGATCGAATATAACCCATCAAGCAGAATTATCGCTGCGGCTCGATAGGGGATGATCATTTTTCCGCTGCACGAACCTGATCAACCAGGTTTTTAACTTTTACGAAGTCCTTCTTGAACCGAATCGGCCGGCCGCTCTTATCCTGCACGTTGGTCTGGGTGCAGCTGTCCACCCCCGCCGGCCCTACCTGCCGGATGCCAGCCGTAACATTTTGCGAAGAAATGCCGCCGGCCAGGATCACAGGAATGTTAGCGCTTTCCACCAGCTTCCGGGCCGTTTCCCAGTTACAGATTTGACCGGTGATCCCGACAAAGCCCGGCACCGGCTGGTGGTCGATATCCGGGCTGGAAGAATTCATCAGGATGGTGTCGGTCAGAAAGAAATCGCTTTCCGCTTCAAAGCGTTTTGCGAATTCAATCGTCGGAATCTTATTGTTGCTATCGCTTTGCGCAATTGGAATCGATCGCATGATCTTAATTCGCGGAAAATTTTTTCTAACAATGGTCTGCAGTTGAATCAATTGATCACAGAAATCCCAGAGATTTTGCCTTTCCACCAGCGCTTCGCAAAAATGCACAATATCCGGCCGGTAATAGTCCAGGGTGCGCAAAACGGATTCCGGGTGGTTATACAGCGGAATTAAACTGCTCCTGGCAGCGCTCGAACGAATGATGTCAATGGTTTCCTTTAATTGCGGGAGCTTCCAATCCGCTTCCGAAACAACGACACCGCCGATATGATCGACATCCAGCTCAATGAGTGTTTCGGCCTCCAGGGGCGTCAGGACCTCATAAATTTGTATAATAATTCGTCGCACGATTATACCGATTGAAAACTAAAATTTGAAACGCTCAATTCAGGTTTTACCTGGATT
>JASFPY010000305.1:0-4242 GCA_050115755.1 Desulfobacteraceae bacterium
TTTGAGCTGCAATTTGGCTTTGTAACCCTTTTAAAAGCGGATGGCTAACATCCTGAGCGAAAATAAAAAGCAACCGGTTTTTCCACTGAAACTGCGCTAAATCCATAGACAATATCTCTTCAGGGGCCCAAACAGTTAATCCAATTAAAATGAAAAAAATGACGGCACGCCTTCTCATAACCATATTTTGCCCTCTTTTGAATGAATTCTGTTTGCAAATTCTGATTTACTGCGCATTATTGTTTATACTCTAATTCATTAGATTATCTTGTAAAGGTCTTTTCATGAACCGTAATTTGAATCAAAAAGACACTAGCGTTCCCGGCAGCTTGTGGACGATTATTTAGTCCGCGTTAAAAAGCTTCCCCGGCAACACCGAAAGCGTCAATCATTTAAACGGCAGACTGAAGGAGAATATATCAAAAATGAAACCCATCCCCTTTGATTCGCAAAAAGATTTAGCGCCTGTCGTTTTTGACACCCAAACCTGTCGTCTGGCAAACGAATTAAAACAACTGGGAATGCCCTGGCAACCACATGTGGGATGTTTCGTATGGGACCCGCATGAGCATATAAAGGCCGAATCTCCATTTCCCCTCAGAATTTATTTCATTCTGAGCCTGCCGAGGTTTATTGACATATTCGGCAGCGTTGAAGCGATTGCTGAAAAACTGGTATGGCTGCCCACCTGGCATCAGGCCCGGCTGCTGTGCCAGCAATTGGGCGTGCCCGATAGCGCCGCGGTTAATATTTGGCAAAGCCAAACGCCGCCGTCAGCCGGTGATGAACTGCGGCAAATCTATGAGTTGCTGATTGATGCACTTAAAGCGTAACTTGCATGTTAGATGCCAAGTGATTGGAGAAGACGCCATGAACACAACGAAACCGGATAGCCGAATCCAGCGATTCTGCGAAGCCATTATCGCAAAAAGACTGGGAGATATTTCCGCCTTGCCAAATAGGTTGGTCAAACACGTATTTTGCGTTTACGGTGATTTCATTGCGGCCTATTTGAACGTTTTGAGACAGAAAGAAGGCAAACCGCCGGATTGGTTTCCCGAATCACTCTCCATTGATCCGGCACTGGGAGATGAAATGCGGCATTTTTTTTCGGATTATCAACATATCACCAAAGCTTTTCTCACGCTGAACAAGCAAATGGATGAACTGCGCAAAATCGACAAGGACAAGCAGTCGAATTTGTATGAGCACATGGTGGCCAGTATTTTAAGCCATGAACACCGATAGCTGTCCCGGCGCATTTTACCTGGAGGGTCAGATGAAATTAACGGATGTTGACGTTGTCGTCGTCGGTGCCGGCCTGGCCGGATTGTCCTGTGCAAGACACCTGATGAACCGCAGCGTGTCTTTTATCATTGTTGAGGCCGATGATCGAATCGGCGGCCGCCTGAAAACCGATGTGCTGGACGGGTTTTTATTGAACCACGGATTCCAGGTATTGCAAACCGCATACCCCGAAGCCTGTCGACAATTAGACTACCATCGCCTCGAGTTGAAACCATTTGCCCCGGGAGCGATTATCCGGGTGGCAGGCAAATTTATGCGTGTCTCTGACCCCAGGCGTCGTCCGCGGGACATTTGGAGCTCCCTGACGGCGCCGGTTGGCACCTTTGCTGACCGTTTGCGGATGATTCGAATGGCATCCAGCGCCCGGCGCGGAAGTGTTTCCAATCTGTTTCAGAGCCAGGATATGACGACGCTTGAATTCCTGCGATCCCAGGGGATTTCCGAAAAAATGATCGAGCGGTTTTTTAAGCCGTTTTTCGGCGGCGTTTGCCTTGATCCGACGATTCAGACATCAAGCCGGGTGTTCAAATACGTTTTGCGCGTCTTTGCCGAGGGCGATGTTGCTTTGCCCGGACAGGGGATGGCAGCCATCGCCAGCCAGCTCGCCGAAGATTTTCCGGAGGGGGCAATCAGGACCGGAACCCGCGTCGAATCGATCCATCCGGGCGGTGCGGAGTTAACATCCGGACAAACAATCAAGTGCCGCGCACTGGTGTTGGCCACCGATGGGCCGGAGACGTTGCGCTTGCTGGGAAAACCCGCAACTTTGGCCTCCCAGGGCGAATTGTGTCTCTATTTTGCAGCCCCAATAGCGCCGATCAACGATCCCTATCTCATCCTCAACGGCGAAGGTACCGGGATGATCAACAGCCTGACCGTTCCCAGCGTCGTCGCCGCCTCATACGCGCCGGCCGGAGAAGCGCTGATATCCGTGGTGCTCATCGGGCATTTAGCGTTAGACGACAAGACCGCAGAATCTGCGGTACGAAAAGAGCTAACCGACTGGTTTGGACCCATGGTCGAAAAATGGCGGCATTTGAAAACCTACCGCATCCAACATGCGTTGCCCGCGCAGCCGCCGCCGATACCGGACCCAACCGTTCCCGCAAAATCGGTGAAGCCGGGTATTTATGTTTGTGGCGAGTACCAGAGTGTTCCGGGCATCCAGTGGGCGATGCTTTCCGGCCGACATGCCGCCGAAGCGGTAACCAAAGAACTGTCAGGAACATCTGAATCAATTTCAGCAATTCAGCGATAGGATTTTTGATAACGCAATATTAGGCGTGCAAAATATCCGGCAACGGCTCAACGAGTCCATCAACCAGGCGACGCGGAAATTTTTCAATTCCGTAGCATGCCCCCATAATCGCTCCAAGCACCGCTCCGCGTGCGGCGTTGTCTCCGCCGAGATTGGTATTGGCGATAAGCGCATTTTCCGGATCATCGTGGTATTTTAATGCCAGATAAACAACAGCCGGGATGGAGTCCTCAACATAACAGGCCGTGCTGACGCGCGGCCCGACCACCCGATCGTCAGGATCATCCAGCCATTTCAGAAATGGATGTCCAAGCAAGGGATTTTGCTGTTTTTCAATTTCCTCAACGATCACTTCTTTCAACCGGGCACCATTGAGCATTTTCAGCAAAATATCGATCAACAATGATCCGGCAGTTTTCATTTTAGAACCGGGGTGGGTCAACGCCAGGTGGGCCAACGCGGCCTCACGGGCTTGGTGGGGCCGGTTTAAATAAAAAACAACAATGGGAACAATTCCGAGCAGGCCGCCGATATGCTTTTCTTCGACACCGCATTTGTGAGGCGGCACGCCCCTGGCATAATTTGCGAAGAAATTGCGATGGCACTCCTCGATGTAGGTATCCTGATGGTTGGCCGGGGTTGTCATGAAGACGATGTACCTTCTTAGAAAATCGTCTGCGTTGTAGGTGCCGTTTTGGTTTATCGAGTCAACGAGCAGCCGGCAAATTTTGATGTTTAAGGTGTTCTCCCCCGCTTTGAGAAACTGGTGATAATGAATGCCCTTTTGACCCCAGTAGGGGGCTTGATCGTGCAGAATTTCGCCTCTTGCGTTTGGCGCCTTGTAGCTGGAGCGCCACAGAATGCTGTCCGGATGCGGATTGTGCGGTGCCAAGTAGTCCGTCACCCGGCCATAATCCTGATTGAGTGCCTGGCGGTTGTAATACCAGTGAACCGGCATCGCCAGTGCATCGCCGATGCACAAACCGTAAAGCGCTCCGCGTGATTTAGTGTGGATGGCATTTGTCATCGTTAATTTTCCAGCCTATTCTTCGTCCCGTTTTAAAGGATCAGCAACAAGCCGATTATGGAAATCTATCTTAACAAATAAATGGTAAGTCTGGTCGACACCGCGGGCAAGTTAAAAGAATGATCGGCGTTCCAGGATTATTTGAGATGCACCGGATAACAGATTTTAATTATTCGCTACCTTTTTAGAAGAATTCATTCGGTCGACTGATTGGCGGCCGTCGCTTTTAGTCGATATTGGGATTTACTGGCGATTGGCTTATTTGATCTGGACGATGATAGCGTGTTCCCGGATACCATTATTCCCGTAGCCCAGTGCGTTCCAGAAGGCCCTCTCAGGTTGTTGGCGCCCCATGTTATCCGTTGCCCGGACCATAATTGTAAATTCGCCTGCCTGACGAGCCTCCCACAGATACTCCCAATGTCGCCAGGCATAAGTTTCTTCAGGGCCGACCAATCTTGCCGGCTGCCACGTTCGGCCGCCATCCACCGATACATCGACTGCCTGAATACCGGCTTCACCGGCATAGGCGGCTCCGCGAATCGGTACAATGCCCGCTGAAAGTGTTTCAGCATTTTCGGGCTCAACAATAATTGATTTGATGTTGATCTCTTTTACAACCTCACCGGTTTTAGGATCTTCGCCTATC
>JASFPY010000306.1:0-4239 GCA_050115755.1 Desulfobacteraceae bacterium
GCAGTAACAATGGTACCTTCGGTATCAACGATCATAATGCCATCCTGAATCGTATTTACCACCGTTTTCCAATATTGGTTCAATTCCTGTTCAAGCATGTTCAATTTATCTGTTAAGATTTTAACACCTGTTAAGTTTTTCTTTTAGCACTTTAACATTTTATTGACAAGTTTTTTCTAACACCACCCGTTGAATTCTCGCCCATAAATAGATTGGCAGCATTCCACAAATGGACGTAAAATCCCGAAAATATACAAAATTATTTTTTTATGCCGATTTAATGTTTCATGCGATCGGTTTCCAGGCAAAAATGGCATTGAATTTGCTCAATGCCAAATGAACTGCTTTAGCTTTACCTGATTGAGGGAATGCATGCAACATAAGCTTGATCTACGAGGCGCCATCGTTCCTTTTTCACTTCTTAAAGTGATCAAGGAGTTTAAAATGATGGATCCGGGCGAAACCCTGAAAGTCTGCTGGAATGATCCGGATACACCGGCGGATCTTTTCAAAATATTACCCCATTCATCCTATGAATTGATCAGTATGGAAGAGATGGCCGATGAGGGGCCCTCCTACCAATTAACGCTGATAAAAAAGCAATTCGAAAAACGTATGTAAGGAGCCTTTTATGATTGGAACAACACAAAAACCATTTGAAGAAGTCCTCGAAGCCCTGGAGGATTACCAGAAGATCGCTGTGGTCGGCTGCGATGGATGCGCCAAGGCTTGTTTAACCGGCGGTAGCGAACAGGTCAAACAATTCGCCGCCCAGCTTCGAGATCACGGTAAACAGGTGGTGCTTGAAGCCACTCCGGAACGGACCTGTTATGTAGACAAATCCCATACCAAGCTTGACCCGTACGTCGATCAATTAGAGGAAGCAGAGGCGGTCATTGTAATGGGATGCGGCGGTGCGGTTCAGATTACCCGCCAGGTGACCGAAGAACTCGACCTCACAATACCTGTAAAAACGGCCCTGGATTCGGTCGGGCACATGGACACCCTGGTCCCCGGTGAACTGGCTATGGAGCAATGCCAGGAATGCGGCGAGTGTATTCTAAACGAAACGGGCGGTATCTGCCCGGTGACAAAATGCGCCAAAGGCCTGCTCAACGGCCCGTGTGGCGGTGCTGAAAACGGAAAGTGCGAAGTCGATCCGGATCGCGATTGCGCCTGGATATTGATTTATAATCGCATGGCAGCGCTCGGGGAATTGGGTAAGCTAAAACGGTTTATGGTGCCCAAGGATTACAGCAAAATGGCAAAACCGCGTATTCTGAATATAAAGGAGAAAAAAGTAGCATGAAACTGAGCGAGCTATACAATCGAAATGAGTTTGTGATGACCAGTGAAGTCGGACCGGTGAAGGGGTGTGTTCGCCCCGGCGATGGAGAGACGCCTGCCTGTTTAGCAGAAGCAGCTCTTTTGCAGAACCATGTTCACGCAATCAACGTGACCGATAACCAGAGCGCGGTGATGCGACTGGGTTCGCTGGCAGCGTCAGTTGGTCTCAAGCAAAACGGGATTGAACCGATTTACCAGCTTACTTGCCGGGATCGAAATAGAATCGCCCTGCAATCCAGCCTGCTGAATACCTATTCTTTCGGTATCGATAATGTGCTTTGCCTGACCGGTGATCATACGAGTTTGGGGGACCACAAGAGCGCCAGAGCCGTGTTCGACATCGATTCCGTGCAGTTATTAAAGATTGCCAAGGGCATGAATGAAGGGTATGACATGATGGGAAACGAACTGACCCGGCCGACCGATCTGTGTCTGGGTGCGGTGGTCAACCCCAACTTTGAGCCCCTGGATCTTCAGTTGATGAAAATGGAGAAAAAAATTGCAGCCGGGGCCGAATTTTTTCAAACCCAGGCGATTTATGATCCCAAACGATTTGAATCCTTTGTGCGCAAAACCGAAGGTTTCGGCGTCCCGATACAGTACGGCATCGTGATTGTGAAATCCCCGCAGATGGGGAAATTTATGAATGCCAATGTTTCCGGTATTACGGTTCCCGACTGGATTATCAATGAGATGGGTAAGGTGGCCAAAGAAGATCGCCGGATAAAAGCCGCGGAGATTACGACGCGTTTGGTCAGTGAAATAGCGCCCATGGTCCAGGGGGTGCATTTCATGCCTCTGGGCTGGTCTGATGTCGTCTTGCGGGTCATCGAGGAAATAAATGAGAGCGGAAGTGTATTCGCAACGGCTGCAGGTGCATAAAAGCGGAGACGATTAGAAATCCTTGACTGTTTTCGCTGTGTCGCGTATTATTAATAACAATATCAGCGATATGCCGGCTAGAAGCGGGTTTGAAACCAATTCTGAGCAAATCGTAATCGGAAAATCTTTTTAACTAGGGAGACATTATGAATAAATTGGAACTTATTGACATGCTGAAAAATGAATGCCGGATTTCAAAGAAGGAGGCTTCAGCTGTTGTTGATATATTCTTCGACAGCATGTCCGAAGCGCTTGCAAAAGGTAACCGGGTTGAGATTCGCGGATTATGCTCTTTTTACGTTAAAGAATACCGATCCTACCTGGGCAGAAATCCCAAGACTGGAGAAAGCGTCCGAGTAGCGCCCAAAAAACTCCCCTTTTTTAAAAGTGGTAAAGAATTAAAAGAACGGGTGGATTCTTGACTGGCGGATAAATGCGAAACGGGTTTCAACAGATAGCATCGGACAGGATGGTTAACATGCAAGCAAAATTTATGAATCGCACCTTGATTTCGATTATGATTGTTTTGGTGCTAACTTTTACAGCAATTGCCGGCGATAATCCAAAAATAGAGATGGATACGACCAGAGGGAAAATCGTGCTGGAGCTTTATGCGGATAAAGCGCCGAAAACCGTTAAGAATTTTTTGGCATACCTGGACGCCGGATTTTACGACAGCACCATTTTTCACCGTGTGATCCCCGGCTTTATGATTCAGGGCGGGGGCTTTACCGCTGACATGAAAAAGAAGGACACCCGCCCGCCGATTGACAATGAAGCCGACAGCGGTTTGCGAAATGAACGCGGCACCATCGCCATGGCGCGCACCTCAAACCCGCACAGCGCCACGGCCCAGTTTTTCATCAATACCGTCAACAATGATTTTCTCGATTACCGAAACAAATCCTCCCAGGGGTGGGGGTATGCGGTTTTTGGGCGTGTGGCCGAAGGCATGGCAGTTGTGGACGCTATCTCAAAGGTCAAAACCACTACCCGCGGTGCGTTCCGTGATGTGCCGACGGATCCTATCGTGATTACGCGGGTAAAACGTCTAAACTGAGAATTGGCCGGTCGACCCGTGAATATTAAATTTAAGGGCGGGGCGGGATGACGGTGCCAAAAGCGCCAAGCGCTTTTTAACAAAAGTCCGCAAAATTGACTCCAAAGCGGTTTTGAAACAGGTTCTATCGTTGGGGTATCACTTCTTCCTGCAATCCGAGCAGTGCGTCGATCAATTCGGCGCTATCTCTTGCTTTCTCGGCCGTGTCTTGCCAGACGACCTTCCCGGATTCGAGCACGCAGACACGATCGGCAACTTCAAGCGCACGCTGGGTGCTCTGTTCGACGAGAAGAATAGTCAACCCGTTTTTTTTTAACTCAATGATCGCTTCATAGCAGATGTCGATGATTTTCGGCATCAACCCCAGCGAGAGCTCATCGATAAGCAGCATTTCCGGTCGCGACATCATTGCGCGGCCGATGGACAGCATTTGTTGCTCTCCGCCCGAAAGAGATCCTGCCAGTTGTCCAAGCCTTTCGCTCAGCCTGGGGAATAAGGTTAGAACCCGGTCGATGCCTTCCGGGGTGTAGTCCCGGGGCTGGCTGTACCCGCCTATGATTAGGTTTTCCTCAACGGTCAGGCCGGGAAATAGCCGTCGGCCCTCGGGCACGACAGCTATGCCTGACGCAACCCTTTCCATTGGTGTTGCACGGGTGATATCCATTTCTTTGTAAATGACACAACCTTCCATTACCGCCACGTGTCCGGCGATACACATAATAATGGAGGACTTGCCCGCTCCGTTTGCTCCCAGCAGAGCGCTGATTTCAGCTACCGGAACGTTGAGTGTCAGCCCGTGAACGACCGTCATCTCGCCGTATCCGCAACTTAAAGATTCAAGCCGCAGCATTTTGTTGCTCCTTTCCCACGTATGCGGCCCGAACGGTTGGATTGCGCATCACCTCGGCCGGCCGGCCGTCGGCGATTTTATGGCCGTTGTCCAGCACCAC
>JASFPY010000307.1:0-4238 GCA_050115755.1 Desulfobacteraceae bacterium
TTGAAATGGCACTGTCATTGGGTGATTTTCAGGAAAATATTAATAAAGGATACGGTCCCGAATATGTTTTGCAGGAAGCCGACAAACGTATCAGCCACCTGATTCCGTTCGAAGCCAATGCCTTCTATCTTGTCGATCAAGAAAACTCAGAGTTTAATTTATCGGTATGCAATCAGAAACATCTGAAAACATTTATCCAAAAAGAAGTCGATCAGATGATCGAACAGGGTTATTTTGCCTGGGCTATCAGGGAAAAGCGTGGTGTTGTCATCTCGTCCAAAAACCATAGCCGAAAATTCGTTTTACACGTTATTGCCACCTATTCACGAATCCGGGGCATGTTCATCGGATTGCTGCCGGCAAAAGACAGTAAAATCCCGGATACTTCCCTGACCCTGTTATCGATCGTATTGCTCAACACAGCCAATGCGCTGGAAAGCCTCGAATTTTATTCGCTGCTGCGCAACCAAAATGAAAATCTTGAAAAAATGGTTGAAGAGCGAACTCAGGAATTGGCCAAATATGAACGGCAGTTGCAACAGGTTCTCAAAATACAGGCCATTGGAACTCTGGCCGGCGGTATTGCGCACGATTTTAACAATATCCTGTTTCCCATCGTCGGCTATACCGAATTGACAATGGATGAAGTCCCCGAGGACAGTGTGGCGCACAGCAACCTTGAAGAAATTCTTAAAGCCGCCAATCGCGCCAAGGACCTCGTCCAGCAAATCCTAACGTTCAGCCGGCAGAGCGGTCAGGAACGCAAATCGGTAAAAGCACAATTGATCATTACAGAAGCGCTCAAACTTTTACGGGCATCGATTCCGGCATCTATAGAAATTATTCATGAAATTGACGACAACTGCCATCCGGTAATGGGAGATGCCACTCAAATTCATCAGGTGATCATGAATCTGTGCACCAACGCCTACCACGCAATGCAGGATAAGGGCGGCACGCTGACAGTCAAATTGAGCGAGGTGGATGTCGGCTACGAAGAAACAATTGAAAAAATTGGCATGCAGCCCGGCAGACATCTGGAGCTTCTCGTTATCGATGAAGGTTGCGGGATGGATGCTGCAGTGCTGGACCGAATTTTCGAACCCTATTACACCACCAAAGAGCAGGGCAAAGGAACGGGGCTGGGGTTATCGGTCATTCACGGAATTGTTAAAAACCACCGCGGCGATATCACCGTTACCAGTTCACCGGGAAAAGGCACCACTTTCAAAGTATATTTGCCGATTATCGAAGATGGCGACATTACCACCGAATATGAGCCGTCTAATGGCGCCGCCAGGGGCAACGAGCGCATCCTTTTGATCGACGATGAAGAGCAAATCGTTTCGATGGAACAACAGATGCTGGAAAATTTAGGCTACGAGGTCACCGCGCAGACCGACAGCGCCAAAGCCCTCAAAGCGTTTTCAGAAAGACCTCAAAATTTCGATCTGGTGATTACGGACATGACCATGCCTCAAATGACAGGCGACGAGCTGGCTCGAAAGCTGCTCGATATAAAGCCCGACATCCCCGTCATTTTGTGTACCGGTTTCAACGAAGATATTACCGAAGAAAAAGCCCTGGCTATGGGAATTCAAAAATTCGTCATGAAACCGGTGATAAAAAATGAGTTGGCCAGCACCATCCGCACGGTACTCGATCATAATTAACGCCTCTATAAAACCATACCCGCACCCCTATTGAGCGCTTCAAATTTTTTCACTTTACTTTTGTCGACGGGTTAGAGATTTGAACTTACGCCACATCATCCATTAATGGAATCACGCAATGTCGCAATAGCCTGCGCCATCGAAGTCGCGTCGGATAGGAAGGCCGGACGGGAATATCGGGCCTGTATATTGGATCGGATTGAAAATCCCAACGATTCATGAGATAGGAATATTATCTAACTTTTAACCCAGTATTTCACTTTTCCGACATCCCAACATTCCAGCTGGGGCGAAGGCCCAAGCTTGAGGGGCAGGTATAAAATGACCATTCACTCTCATAATTTTGTCGAAACTTACGACGGCCTGGTTGGTTTTGGCTCCGATCGAGAGACAGATGAAAACACGGTTGTATATTTTCTTCAAAAATTTTCAGACGACCGCCTGATGAAAACCATCATTAAACGCCTGTCTGATGAAGAGCTTGCCGAAATCTTTGGTTTGATCACACGGCTGTTAAAAAAGCATCTGGTCGATAACGAGTACCACCAAATTTTTTTAAAGGAGTAGAACGTGCTCACCGAAAAACAACTTAACCGCTATGCTGAGGTGTTATTATGGGGCCTGCAGACCGCCAGAAACCGAAAAATAGCCAAAAACGACCTGGTGCTCGTGCGATTCGATCTGAAGGCCGTCCGCCTGGCTGAAATTCTATATGCAAAGCTGCTCAAAATCGGCGCTCATCCACTGCTGAGAATGAACCCCACCTCATCAATGGAGCAAAATTATTACGCCCTGGCAAACGAAAAACAGCTCGTTTACATCCCGCCCGGTGAAGAGAGGTTATTTGCCGGATTAAACGGCAGCATATCGGTTCGTGCCCCTGAAGCGCTGACGCATCTGGATGGAATCGATCCCAAAAGAATTGGTAAAGCGGCAGTTGCCAAAAAAAAATTGCGCGATTTACTCGACAAAAGGGAAGCTCAGGGAAAATTCAGCTGGACGCTATGCATGTTCCCCACCACTGAGCTGGCAAAGCATGCCCGCATCACTCAAAAAGCCTATTCAGCCCAAATCGCCAGCGCCTGTTTTCTAAATACCCACTGTCCGGTGGCTGAATGGCAGCGTATTTATAAAGAGGCGCAATCCATTAAGCGATGGCTCAATCGCATGCCGGTAGCCTATTTGCATGTGGAGTCTGAAAACGTGGACCTGCATATCTCACTTGGTGAAAACAGAAAATGGGTCGGCATATCCGGCCGCAATATTCCCAGTTTTGAGATATTTGTATCACCGGACTGGCGCGGCACCCGAGGCACGTATTATGCCGACCAGCCGTCCTATCGAAACGGCAATTATGTGAAAGGTGTTCGGCTGAAATTTGATAAAGGGCGGCTGATAAAAATCGATGCCGTTGAAGGGCAAAATTTCGTTAATCAGCAGCTGAGGGTAGATGCAGGTGCAAGCCGTCTGGGTGAATTTTCATTAACGGACAAACGATTTTCACGTATCGACACATTTATGGCCAACACGCTTTTTGATGAAAATTACGGCGGTAAATACGGCAACTGCCACATTGCCTTGGGATCCTCTTATTCAAATACGTATTCGGGCAATTTGCTCGATCTGACAAAACAGATAAAGCGTAAACTCGGCTTCAACCAATCTATATTGCACTGGGATTTTGTCAATACCGAAAAGAAAAGGGTAAGCGCCCATTTAAAATCGGGCAAAAAGGTAATAATCTACGAAAATGGCAAATTTAACGATTAATGAAACATACGGCTTTTTTCGGCAATATCAGAAAATAAAAAAGCCGTTAAGCGAAACGGTTTCAGGCACTCAATTCATGTTTCGGAGTGATGGCTGTCAGTTTCTTGACCGACTCCACCAGATCTTGCAGCGGAAATGGTTTGGAAAGGACCGCATCGAAGCCTGAATCCTGGGTCTGCCAGGGTGTCCCTGAGATGCCGAGAACAGGTATAGAATTTTTGCGAGATTTGCGAATGTGCTGAACTACCCCTTTGCCGTCGAGTCGCGGCATGCGCATATCGGTAATCACCATATCATAGCTGCCGTCATCAAATTTTTTAATCCCCTCAATTCCGTCATAAGCTATTTCGACGACATGGCCGAATCTTGTTAAAGCCTCCTGGATCACGCGCAGAATGCCTTTTTCATCATCAATCACTAAAATCGTGCACATGATTGTTTCCTAAAAATGTGTATTGGTGATTAGAATTGATCGACAGCCCGTAGCCCATCTATTAGATATCATAGTTGCTGATAGGTTTGGTGTCAACTATATATTGTATATTTAAAGCTTATCAACCCCAACATATAGGTGATTTTAGCAGATTTACAATCCCATGCGTGGTGCGCCGATCAGAAATCAGGCTGGAACTTCTCGAAACTATATTTGAATAAACCCGTTTACGTGTCAAATCGGATTACGCCAATTTTTTAGATTCGACTGCAAAGCGTTATCAACAATCAGCATCTAACTGGAATCTATTGAAAACACATCTTGATGGCAAACATATCCATTCATTTCGTTAAGTTACCAAA
>JASFPY010000308.1:0-4236 GCA_050115755.1 Desulfobacteraceae bacterium
ATTAAGCGATATTCGCCTGAAAAGGGATAAAGCATTTTTTTCAGCCGCGTTTTTGAATTGCCAAATTTAGAATAGACAGCATCTAACTTGCGAAGCGAGAAATCCGCCGGAAGAATATCCAAGTTTTCAAAATCGGTGCCTTTTACGCTTTTATAGACACTCTTGGCTCCCTTGACGAACCCTTTGGGTCCGGACTTGAGTTTAGGCTTTACCCGGAAGTAATACGTGGCCGAACCCTGGGCGTCCAAATCACAAATTAAGGTTTTAGTCCCTGTCCGGGCGGATAGATAAGACAGGTTTACTGCAGCGGCGGTCTTGCCCACGCCGCCTTTATTACTGTAAAGCGCCAGCGTTGTCATCGAACTCCCTTTTGGTTGCTAAAAATAATATTGAGAATTTAAGGCCCGCCGCAATCGGCGGATCAATTATAAATAAGCCGTGTCTAAAAATGATGGAGCGAAGCGACATCCATTTCATTTTACCCGGGCGAATCTTTGGAGGAGAAAAGCGCTTGGAAAAGCGCCTGATTTTCAGGCGCTGCAAAGTCCGTGAAAGTTCTGGCAAATGCCTCTTTAACAGCGTGTTTTTCGTGGTCCAATGCTTCAATCAGGCTACCGATGGCCACCAGTGTTTTTTTGACTTGCTGCTGGCTGGCAGGCAATTCAGCGACAACATTCAGGAGATATTCTTGCTGAATACAAAGATCGTTAAAATCCCCTAAATTGTCCTGTAAGTTCTTCAGCTGTCCGATCAAGGCATTAATTTTCTTGCGGGGAAAAAGACTGGCGAAAAACTCCATCAAATATCTCAATTTTTTGCACTCAATTCGGAGAGCGTGCAACATCTTATCTTCGGTGTTTGCCAGAATGCTGCTACCCGTTTTAACCACCCCCCTGTATTTCTTATAAATTCTCTGGCGTGCGAGTTCAATTACGGGAAGCTCCGCATTTGATGCTGTAGGCGGATCCGGCGGCGGCTTGTTTAAAAATGCCTTCCAATCCTTTATAATTTTTGCATATTTTTTAGACTTCAGGAAGCGCACGACGTGTTGGAAGGCTTTTGCTCGTTTTTTGCGCAAATGCCTGAACAACGGGTCGATATCGTTACGCAAGACATCGGGAAGCATCGCTTTATATGCATCTTGTTTGAGCAGATAGACGTCCAGGTCCCTTAAAGCGTTGGAGCGTTTACCCACAAATGCAAAATCTTTCTTAAATCGATCCGTTGTCCTCGCTGGAAACACATTTTTAATTTGAGCCAGGGCCGATCGGGTCCTTCGAATCGCCACTCGAAAATCATGTAAAACTTCGGTGTCCAGATCCTTTTCAAAGATGGCTTCATTTATCCGCATGACATTCAACAAAAAGCGCAAAACAACTTTGGCAGCTTGATCCGAGCGCATCGCCGGGTCGAGTCGGATATTCACTTTGGCAGAATAGCTGCCCGGTTTTTTATCGACGGCCGCCAATGACTTAAAATATATATCGTCTGCTTTACCCAAAGTAAACCCAGCGGCTTCGATTTGTTTGACTAGATTGCGAGCATATTTGGGATATCCTTTGACGGGTTTCAGCCACAAATGTTTGGCCAAAGCCGTTGTGCGTTTTTTACGCGGCGGGTGAATTTCTTCAAAAACCAATCGTGCCACTGTTTTTTCATCCGGGTTTAAAATGCGATATGACGTTGTTATAGATTGGAGTTTGACGAGGTGCAAAAGGGCGCGCATTTTTATAATGGGAGCCAACCGTTCTTTTAAGTCCCCGGCGGGAAAATCCCAGATGAATACAGGTATCTTGCCGAATTCTATGCTATGCAAAATTTCGCTTTTTGCTAGTTTACGCAAAAACAGCCTGCTTCCGGATGAATACAAAATGAGGGATTTATTAAATAAGCGCCAGTCGAACGTATCGCAGATCCTAACCCTCTCGGCACCCGTACGCTCTTTTTTAATGCGATACTGTTCGGCCAATTGGCCAATGAATTGCTTTTCAGCATGGCCGTCGGGCAAGTTGAACTTCAGATTTTTGATCATGATTTGATTCTTTAGATAGATGTTTTTTGGGGACAAACCCAGAAGACGAATCCTGGAAATGACGAATGACGGCCGCTGAGCCTGTGTGTTTTCCGAAATTCGGCGTCACCATCGATAAAGCCGCTTTTAGACGTTGCCCTTATTTTTTGATTGCTTACCGGTGAGCTCGATAAACATTTCTTGTGCAGCGCGTCTTTTTTGGCCCTTGTCTGGGCGTCGTTTTACGTATTTACCATCAGACTGCATATCCCAGGCAGAGCAGTTATCGTTTTCGTAAATTTGTAAAGTATGCTCCAGCTCCTGTTTCAGCTGCGAGTCGGTAACGGGCACGACGGTTTCCATGCGGCGGTTTAAATTGCGCTGCATCCAGTCGGCGGAACCAATGAAGAATTCAGGGTTACCATCGTTTTCAAAACGATAGATTCGTGAATGTTCCAAGAAGCGGCCGAGGGTGCTGTAAACCCGGATGTTTTCTGACAATCCGGGAACTCCGGCGCGCAGGCAGCATAAACCGCGGACATTCAGGCTGATGGGCACGCCCGCCTGACTGGCAAGGTAAAGTTCGCGAATCATGCGCGCGTCCTGGAGCTGATTCATTTTGGCCCAGATACCTGAAGGACGGCCTGCCTGGCTATGCTGCACTTCACGATGGATTAAGTCGGTGAAGCTCTCGCGCAAATTGTAGGGAGCGACCATGAGCTTGCCATAGCCAGTAGGCGCCGTGGCGCTTGTCAGTTCATTGAACAAAGCTGCAACATTCGCCCCCAGTTCCGGTTCGCAGCTCAGAATGCCCATGTCTTCATAAATTCGTGCAGTGATGGGATGGTAGTTTCCGGTTCCAACATGTACATAGCGACGAATGCCGTCATTCTCTTCGCGGACGACGAGAGCCAATTTGACGTGGGTCTTTAGCCGCTCAACGCCGTATGCAACGTGTGCTCCCTCCTGTTCGAGCCGTCTGCCCCAGGCAATGTTAGGTGCCTCATCGAAGCGCGCTGTTATCTCTACCAGCACCGCCACCTGCTTGCCCTCTCGTGCTGCTTCCATCAGTGCCTGAATAATCGGCGACTCACTGCTGGTGCGATAGATGGTTAGCTTTATGGCCAGCACCTGTGGGTCGACTGCCGCACTTTGCAAAAAATGCAGTATGGAACTGTCAAAGCTGTGGTAAGGATGGTGCAACAAAATGTCGCCTTTGCCAATCTCGGCGAATATGTCTGCAGAATTGCTAAAATCCAATTGTCGCAGACGGGGATGGGTTACAGGATAATGGGGCGGATCACGCAGTTCCGGGTAGCCTTCCACATGGAATTTCATCAAGTCCGGTAGACTCATCAATCCCTTAACGCATTCCAGTTCACTTGGATCAGCCTTGAGTTGCTCGCAGATCCAGCCCTGCAGTTTTTTTGGCATGTCAGAACTAACCTGAACACGTGTTACGCCGGCAAATTTTCGGGCGGTTAGTTCTTCGGTTACCATACCGATAAGCCGACCCGGAATAAGATCGATTTCAGGGTCATCCAAAATTGTCCGTTCCCACGGGTCATCTTTGGCGACGCGGGTTACGCGGAAAAAATAATACTTGAGGCCGGACGCCTTGGGAAATAGCAGACTGAGGTTGGACGCGATCACCTGCTCTAACGGTACAAACCCGGTGCTGTCGGGCAGAGGCACCCAGCGCGGCCGGTTTGCCGGCACTTTTATACGCACGAAGCGGTTGCGTTTCTTCTTGGTTTCTTTAACCTCCACCGCAATGTTGAGCCCCAGGTTGCTGATAAAAGGAAAGGGATGTGAAACGTCCACAGCAAGCGGTGTCAGGATGGGCTCCACCGATTCAAGGAAATAGCGCTGCATCTGCTTCTGCTGTTTGTCACTCAACTTTTTATATTCTAGGATGGGGATCCCGGCCGCTGCCAAAGCGGGACGAAGCTTATGGGTCACCAAGCGAGAAACGAGGCGAGCTTGTTTATGCAATTCTTTTCGGCAGGCTTGCAGTTCCTCCTCGGCGGTGAGCCCATCGCGGGACAGTTTCTTTTTCCTTTTTCTTTTTTCAATTTTGCGTTTAAGCCCGCCCATCCGTTTCATCGCAAACTCGTCATACAACATACCCATAATGCCGGCGAACTTTACACGTTCAAGCAAGGGTAAATACGGATCCTCTGCAAGCGCGAGCACGCGGCGGGCAAAGCTGAGCCAACTCAGCT
>JASFPY010000309.1:0-4219 GCA_050115755.1 Desulfobacteraceae bacterium
AACCGGCGGCACCAAAACAGGGGCGCTCTGTATTGTGTGTTCGGTCAGACAAAAAGTGCCGACCTCACAACTTTCCAGTCAGGACTTGGTGCCAGCTGCCGTTGACGGTACGGCTACGGATGTGGTGCAAACCGGTGTTATCCGTGCACTTCAGGCACCCACCGATCGTTTTCGGCCGGCGCCCGGTGGCGTCAGCGTCGGCCATGTGGCCATTACCGCCGGAACACTGGGGTGCTGGGTGACGAAAAACGGCCAGAACGTTATTTTATCCAACAACCACGTGCTGGCGAACAGCAATGATGCCGAAATCGGAGATGCCATCTTACAGCCCGGCCCTTATGACGGCGGCAGTTTCCCGCAGGATCACATCGCAAATCTGACACAATTTGTCCCCATTTCTTTTCAGGGTGACCCCAGCGAGTGTCAATTTGCCAATACAGTCGTCTCCGTCTTTAATCTGGGGTGCCGTATGATTGGCAGCAATACCCGTTATAGAGCGACCAACATACAGGCGCAAGAAAACCGGGTGGATGCCGCCATTGCGACGCCGCTGAATGCAGCTGATGTGAAGGATGAAATTCTGAATATCGGAGCGATTGCGGGAACCGTTTCGGGTGAATTGGGAATGGCTGTCAAAAAAAGTGGCCGCACAACCGGCTTCACGACCGGTGAAATCCAACAGGTCGATGTCACCGCCAACGTCCAGTACGGCGCTGGAAAAATCGCCGTCTTCACCGACCAGTTGATGGCCGGTGCCATGAGTCAGGGCGGTGACAGCGGTTCGGCTGTGGTAGACGACAATAACCGCCTGACCGGGCTTTTGTTTGCGGGCAGTGATACAACGACAATTATCAACCGCATCGAAAATGTATTTGGCGCCCTGGGAGTTTCATTGTGAGACCCATCGCTTTGGTAATTGTACTCATCACACCCTGGCTGGCGCTGGGAGATGATTCGGGCATGTCAGCATCCATTCAGGAAGTTAAAAAACAACACGAAGCACGGTTTTTAGATTTGCCGGGGGTCGTTTCGGTAGGGATTGGTTTGGACCCAAACAGCAACCCGGCGATCATCGTGGGTTTGGACGCACCAGATCCCGAAATTGAAGCAAAAATACCGAAAGTGATAGCGGGTTACCCTGTGATCGTCCAAATCATTGGATCGCTCAAGGCGCAATGAGAATTGGCGTCCATGCAGATATCCTTGACAACTATCTAAAATTTATATATTTTTTATATATAAACGCCTATTTTTAAAGGGGTGAAATTTGGCAAAACTCGTTCGACTAAAGAAAACCATAACGGATGCGATTCTGGCGGTCTTAAAATACGTAGGAGATGCGACCGGCGAGGAACCCACCCAGGAAGAGATCGCGAATGCTCTCAAAAGCTATTTTATAATGAATGAAATCGGCAATCAGATCAAATTTCAACGAAAAAAACCGATCTCATCGCCAGCCACCGAAACCGTATCAAGGAATATATTTTGGAGATTAAACCTGCTGGCGGGGCCGTCCAAAAATAGTCTGGTCAGAGTCGGTCTTTTTCGCAAAAACGTGCACGACGCCATCGCTGCGGTCCGGCGCTTTGTGAAAGATGCTACTGGAGAAGAGCCCAGCGCGACGGAAATCGCCCAAAGCCTCATGAGTACGTTTATTATTAGTGAAATTAAAAACCAGATCGACTGGCAGCGTAATGGCCAAAACAAAGCCCAAAAATCGGTATCTCTAACGAAATAGGGTATTTCAGCCTTAAATGACCTTCCTCCCGCCAGGTTTTTCTCAACCATTCCTTCCATTCGGCCGATAAAACAATTGACCGGTGTTCAAACATTTATTTCTACCACCGTGCAACCGTTTATGCCGCAATTTCGTATTTGAGAAAATTCTTATGAAAAGCGGTAAAACCACCAAAACATGCAAATATGACCGGCACCGGAGGAATCGAAACCATGAAAACCAAAAAAATAATTCTGGTCATTTTAATTCAAATTTTAGCTCTCGGAATTTCGTCAGCTGAAATTTACAAATGGGTTGATGAAAACGGTGTCACTCACTATTCAGATTCTCCAACCGAGATTAATACCGGGCTCGCTGAGGATGAATTGGAAGAAATCCAAACACCTGAGTCGACCCCGGCGGACACGCCCCCATTGCCGGATGAAGCCCAAACGGACACGCAGCGTCCTGATTTTTCAAATTTTCCCGATGAAACTCAGGAAGATACGGTTGCCGTCAATAGCCCGAGCGTCGAGATATATGAAACCAGCTGGTGCGTCTACTGTAATAAGGCCAAAAATTTCTTCCGCTCACGAGGAATCGATTTTGTTACGTATGATATCGAAAGAGATGAGCAGGCTGCCAGCCGCATGAGATCACTTACAAATCGGCAGGGAGTGCCCTTTGTCGTGATTAATGGCCAGGGGATTACAGGTTACTCAGTGGCGGCGTATGAACAAGCATTGCAAAACTAGCATCCAAAGATAATTCATTGGTTTCTTTTCAGCAGCCTCCATATCTGATACCCGCCTGGCTTGCTTAAGCGTCTTGTGCTCCAATTCATTTCTGTAAAATTTGATTGCATCAAATCAAGATGAAGGATACGCTATTTGGATCTGAGTCCAATTTCCGCATGCAGATTCGTCTGGCTAGAATTATTTTTCTTTGGTCAATAGTTAGCAAAAATATGCCACCAGACTGATTTTAGCGAACTGTTCGAGGATAAAATGCGCTGGGTGTCACCATTTGACAATCTCTCTAATTCCGCCCGAAAGCGAGTGATCTTTGCAAGCCTTTTGATGAGCGCCATTCTGTTGTTTGCCATGCGCACCATAGATGCCCCGCTGAGAACCAGCACGGCGCCCAGAGGAATTGTCTCCTTCGAACTGGCCAAAAACTATGATAGATCTCAGCAGATATTGAATTCCTGGAATACTGAAGCGAAAATAAACGCAGCTCTCAGTCTGGGCCTGGACTTTCTTTTTCTAATCACTTACGCCCTTTTCATATCTATAACATGCATCCAGGTTGCCGCTGCAATTAAAGTCGATCATTCAATCTTTCTTAATACTGCAGTCGTTCTGGCATGGGCTCAATTTCTAGCGGCCATTTTAGATGCAATTGAAAATTTGGCTTTAATTCAACTGCTGCTGAATTCATCCCACCAGTGGTTACCCTGTTTGGCACGCTGGTGCGCGATAATGAAATTTAGTATTGTGGGCGCCGGCCTGATATTTATTTTTGGCGGGTTGTTGTTAATCGGCCTGGGAAAAATATTCAAATGACCCATATGAATCCAGCGATAAAAATTGGGGTTTTTTTTAAGCTTCGTGCATCTTCGTGCCCTTCTTGGTGATAGAAATCAGAACAAATTAAGCTAAAAGAGAGGTCTTGCTGTCCATTGACAAGCAGACAGGCGAATATTTTATCCAGACTGCGGGGCGGTGATCGCCGTAGCATCGGAAATGTGGGCGAGGTGGTTGCCGCCGTTAACAAAAACCCGGATTTGTTTAAAGACCTGGTGGTCGGCCTGTTTGAAAAAGATCCGGTTTTGCGCATGCGGGCCGCCGACGCAATGGAAAAAATATCTCGAGAAAATCCGTCGTCTTTGCAGCCTTTTAAAACTGAACTCATCCGCCTGGCACGACAAACGCAACAGCAGGAGTTGCGATGGCATGCGGCACAAATGATTCCGCGATTAAAATTAACACCCAAAGAAATAGCGACCGTAACGGATATTTTTTTTGATTACCTGAAAGATAAAAGCAAAATCGTTGTCACCTTTGCCATGCAGGCTTTATCGGATTTAGCCCTGATGGGGGACGCAGCACCTTGCCGCGTGGTCAAAGCCATAGAAAAATTAGCCCGAACCGGCAGTCCAGCAATCCAATCCAGGGGAAAAAAATTACTCCCCGGATTAAAAAAACTAGCGCAAAAGGAGCAAACATGAAAAATACGCAGATTAAAGATCAATGGGTGTGGGTGGTTGTCCAGGACCCCGGTGAAAAGGAGCAATTCCTGGGCCAGCATGATCAGCAGGAAAATATTTCATTTATTCCTGCTTTTCATTCCAAAGAAGCCGCACAACAATGCTTCATGGACATGCCACGCCACAAAGGCCGCAAATACGAGGTGCAGGCCATTTTATTTGAAGAGCTTTCAAAAGATGCCGCAGCCGGCGGATTTATGATTTTTCTACTGAACGAAAACGGGGAGGTGCTG
>JASFPY010000310.1:0-4218 GCA_050115755.1 Desulfobacteraceae bacterium
TGCAGACGTTATCGATGATCCCATCATGCAGGAGATTATGAAAGCCGCCGGCCGGCAGCTGCAGAAAAGATTAAGTGATCCGAAAAAGGAAAATGAACCCACCTGATTTAGACCGAATCATATCCCGCGTAGATGATCTGCCGACGCTTCCAAGAACGGTATTAAAGATTACGGAGCTTGTAAACGACCCCAAGTCCTCCGCCCGTGATCTGGCCCGGGTAATTACCGATGACCAGGTGCTGGCTGCCAGGCTTCTGAAGCTGGTCAATTCTTCTTTTTATGGGTTTCCCCAGCGAATCTCGACCATCACCGGTGCCATCGTGCTATTGGGCTTCGACGCCATCCGCAACCTGCTTTTGACCACCTCGGTGTTTGATCTGTTTTCAAATCGCAGGAAAACCAGCCTGATCAGACAGGAACAATTCTGGGACCATTCCCTGGGTTGCGCTGTAGGCGCCAAAGTCATCGGCACTTATCTGCGTTATGACAGAGTTGAAGAGCTGTTTGTATCCGGTCTTTTGCATGATATTGGCAAAATAGTGGAAATGATCTTTCTGCAGCAGGCCTTTAAGAAAATTAATCATCTGGTCAAAGATCAAAATATTTTGATGATTACAGCCGAGGAAAAAATTCTGGGATACAGTCATCCCCTGGTCGGTAAATTGCTGGCTGAAAAATGGAACCTGCCCCCGAAGCTGATCAGTGTCATCTTGCATCATCACCAACCCAGCGAAGCCGGGCGATTCCTGCTTGAAGCCGCTATTGTTCACCTGGCCGATATCCTCTGTCGATCGCTAAATATCGGCTACGGCGGCGATGATAAAATGCCCGCACTGGATAAAACGGCCTGGGACGGTTTGCGGCTCAAACCACAGGCGATCGAATCGATAATGGCGGAGATAAACAGCGAATTTGATGAAATCAGCCGTTTTATCCATTATACGCCTTAAATCCCGCTCATCCCATAGCAAAATACTTTTGCATATTGCAAAGATCTGAGTTTTGATTCCACCGAAACCGGGGATCATCAAACCCGCCCCCCAACCCGGGTATTCATGCCGGAATTTCGTGAAACAATATGAAATTATTCATATTATTAAATTTCCGGATATAATTTACGTGAACCCATCTGGAGCCGTTTTTCGGGAACAGCGGTTTGGAAATGTCTCTTTTATTCGATTTTAGCAGAGGGAAGCCGTGCATTTTTTGCAAATTGCGATAAAAATTCAATTATTTAACCGAATCGTAGGCTGTAAAATCCCGCCAATGATCGGTCTTCTCTAATTTTTTGCTGCCACCCCAATTTTGCGCGTGCGGGCGATCTCCACAAAATATAGTGTCAGATGATTCTCAACTTCGCTCATATTGACAATGCTATTTTGATGGCGTGGGATTAAAATTCAGCAGCTCACCGGATGGCTCCCCTCTCGATGATGACGGCATGGATATTGCTAAAGAGACCTTCGTTCGTTTAGCTTTCTGTAAGGCGTTTTCTATTCAAATCTATGATACGATTCACAACATTCCCGACAAAGTTATAAATTGCTTTTTCTATTCCTGATAAGGAGGAGAAGGTGCAAAATTTTGCCGTCAGCAAAACCCTAACGAAAGATCCCGATATATTAGCGCAACACTCACTTGTCCTGGCAAAGCTGAACAACGATAAACAGGCAAATGCCATCATCGGTCGCAGTCAAAAAATGCAGGAGGTTTTTAATCTGGTCGAAAAAGTGGCCGACTGCGACAGCACCATTCTGATCACCGGTGAAACCGGATCCGGCAAGGGGCTGGTGGCCAAGGCAATTCACCAATACTCCAACCGTAAAAATAAACCTTTTATTTCGATTAATTGCGGGGCGATTCCTGAAAACTTGCTTGAAAGTGAACTGTTCGGACATGTTCGGGGTGCCTTTACCGGTGCCACGGTTTCGAAATCAGGCAAGTTCGAACTGGCCCATGGGGGAACCATTTTTCTTGATGAGATCGGTGACATGAGCCCTGATCTGCAAGTCAAAGTCCTAAAAGTATTGGAAGAAGGTGAGTTTGAGCAGGTGGGGGGTGCCAAGACCATCAAAGTTGATGTGAGAGTCATTGCCGCAACCCACCGGGACCTGCCGGAAGAAGTCAAGAATGGCAATTTTCGAGAAGATCTGTTTTATCGCCTCTATGTCATTCCCATTGGACTTCCGGCGCTGCGGGATCGCAAATCCGACATTCCTTATCTGGCATCTTATTTTGTGCAAATGTCGAATCATAATAATAACAGACAGATCGAGGGCATATCGGAGGGCGCACTGCAGGTCATGTTGAGCTACTCTTGGCCCGGTAATGTACGGGAGTTGCGCAATGTTATCGAAAGAATGGTGGTTCTCATCGGCTCCGGGAAAATATCTGCGAATGATCTGCCCAAAGAGCTAAAGGCCGCCAATGGCTGCACCGCATCCCAATCAATTGAAATTTCAGATGAAGGTATTTGTTTGAATAGTGCCGTTACCGAATTTGAAAAAGACTTGATTCTTCAATCGCTGGAAAAGACCAAATGGGTAAAAAATAAAGCTGCCAAGCTGCTGCAATTAAACCGAACGACTCTGGTGGAAAAAATCAAACGGCATCGGATTCAGCAATGCGCTACCTGAAGATGACGGTTTCCACTTCCAATCGATCACGGTCTTGTGCCTTTCAAAAAATCATTTTTTCATTCCTCAGCTGCGCCGATTTGACCCTTCCGGCATTTTTGCAACTGCATTGATTCACGCCTTTCCAGCGTCAAAGCAGTGACATGGAAGCTTTGAAAAATTGACAGAATTCAAGATCAACCTGCTATCGAAGTAGCTGAAATTAGATAAAATTTCATTTATTCAGGATTCAGATGAATTTGAGCTTACCGCATTTTTTACAGCGATAAAGCAGTCGATTCTTAAAATTTAGATATTATTTCATGTGGTTACACCCTGTTTTGCCGTCCGCAAAATTCTAGCTGAAAACGGAAATGATTCCACCCCCAGAATTTGGTTCCCTTTCACGCCGCGGCGATCGGGTGCCCGGGTTTCAGTGGCATGATATTTGCTCAATTGTTGCGCGTCAATCCATCTTTCAGACCCAAAAACAGCGCAGGCGATTTAAATTAAAATATTAAATAATAACATAATATTAAACATAAAATAGCGTCTTTAAAAAGGCATGGCAACAGCACTGATTACAGATTCAACGAACACGCCGGCTTTAAATGGCTATCTTCCTCACATTCTTGAAAGTATCCCGACAGGTATCATTGCGCTCGATAATGAGGGTCGGATTGTGATTTTTAACCGGACCGCTGAGCGGATTACCGGTTTTGCGGCTGAACGGGTTATGGGCATGGCTTTTGACGGCGTATTTAAACCGGATTATTTTCAAAATTCGGCAGGTAATTTAGAAAGTATTCTCAAAATCGAAAAAACCACTGAAATTAAGACAAAGTGGTCTCACAACCAGAGAAACGATTTGCACCTGAATATTGCGATTTCCCCGGTGACGGCCCAGCGCAAAGGAAAAATAGGAACCGTTCTATCCCTGACGGATGTAACCCGGATGCAAAACCTGGAGATCCAGGCCAATCGTACCGGGCGCCTGACGGCCATGGGCGAGATGGCCGTTAGGATCGCTCATGAAATCCGAAATCCACTGGGCAGCATCGAGCTGTTTTCAACCATGCTGATGGACGATCTGAAAGAATATGATGACTTCAAGGCCCTGGCAGAACACATTTCATCGGGTGTAAAAAGCATAAACAATATTGTTTCCAATCTGCTGCTTTTTGTGCGGCCTGACCAGCAACTGGATCAACAGGTTCTTGATATTCATGAAGCCTTGAAAGATTCCCTGTTTTTTGCCGGGCATTTATTTGATGCCCATGACGGCATTGAAGTGGTTACCGAGCTGTCCGATGAAAATCTGGTTGTCCAGGGAGATCTGGAGCTGCTCAAACAGGTGTTTTTAAATCTGATATTAAATGCCATTCAGGCCATGTCTACCGGCGGGCAGCTGCGTATTTCAAGCCATAAAGTCAGAGGTCAACAGGGAACAGATTGGGTCGAGGTGCATCTTTGCGATACCGGATGCGGAATTGCCCAAACGGATATTCAAAAAATTTTTGATCCCTTCTTTACCACCCGTAAGAAGGGGACCGGTTTAGGGCTGACCATTGCGCACAATATCATCAAAATGCATGGCGGCAAT
>JASFPY010000311.1:0-4214 GCA_050115755.1 Desulfobacteraceae bacterium
CCACGGCGGGTTTATACGTTGGAAGCAGGAAGGCGGTGGAAACCTGTTGGATGATGCCAATGATCAAACCGCCCACCAGGGCGCCGTAAATGTTGCCGATGGTTCCCAGGATCGTCGCAGCGAATAGCGGAATCAGGAAATTCCAGCCCATATAGGCATGTACCTGAACGTCGATGCCGTAAAGGATCCCGCCGGCAGCTGCCAGTCCGCCGCCGATACCCCAGGTGAGGATAATGACCCGTTCGGTGTCAATGCCGGAGACCAGCGCGAGCTCCATGTTGTCGGCTGTGGCGCGCATGGCTTTGCCCATTTTTGTTTTTTGCAGATAAAGGTGCAGCAGAGCCACCAGCGCAAACACCACAAAAAGGATCAGGATTTGATCGGGCCGGATTTTAACGCCAAGCGGTAATTGCAGGGCATGGCGCATCAGCCCCGGCCGGTAAAACAGGGAGTCCGCTCCCCAGAAAATGAGAATCAGCATTCGAATAATAAATGCAACCCCCAGAGACGATATGGCCAGCATGACGGCGCCGCTGTTATTTTTGCGCAGTTTGCGATACAGGATTCGGTCTGCCGCGATGGCCAGGCACCCGACGATAAACATGGATACCGGAAATGCAATCAGCATACGCCAGCCAAACGACAGCGACCCGAAATTTGTGTCCGGAACCCCTATCCACGACAGCACCCCGCTTACCATGAACAACGCCAGATAGGCGCCGGAGGTCATCAAATCACCATGGGCGAAATTGGCAAAGCGGATGATGCCGAACACCAGGGTAAGGCCGATGGCACCCAGTGCAATGATACTCCCGAAAACAATCCCGTAAACCGTAAGTTCCAGCATTCCAATCCCCCTGAGTCTTTGCTAATCCGTGCGGCTCTGCCAACGAGAAATGAAAAAATGTTGCAACTTAAACTCTTTGGATGTTGATATTAAATTCGAAATCAAAAGCCCGAAATCCGAAACAAATCCTAAATTCGAATTTGGATATTCGGATTTTTGTGCAATAAGCCCTTGTGAATAGTTATTGCCCATTTGTTCTCTATAAATTGAGAAATACGCTCAGCCCCCCAGATAGAGGCGCCCGACCTCCTCATTGGCCAGCAAGGCCTCGCCGGTATCGTCCAGCACGTTGCGGCCCATCGCCAGCACGTACCCGTGGTCGGCCATCTTAAGGGCTTCTCTGGCGTTTTGTTCGACAATGATCATCGAAACACCGGTTTTATTGACATCGATTATTTTTTCAAAAATCATATCAACCAGCTTGGGGGATAGGCCCGCCGACGGCTCATCGAGCAACAGCACCTGAGGATCCACCATCAGGGCCCGGCCCATGGCGACCATCTGTCGCTGGCCGCCTGAAAGCTGACCGGCCTTTTGTTTTTTGCGTTCTCCCAGAACCGGGAAGAGCTCATAAATTTCATTCAGCCGCTGGCTGTAATCATCGTCTCTGATAAAGGCCCCCATTTCCAGGTTCTCCTGGATGGTTAGTGATGGAAAGACATTGTTTACCTGGGGGACGTAGCTGATGCCTTTTTTGGCCACCTTATCGGGTTTGAGTCCTGTGATATCCTCTTCTTTTAGATTAATTTTTCCGGTTGTCGGCTTCAGAATTCCAAAAATGGTTTTCAAAAGGGTGGATTTCCCGGCGCCGTTGGGACCAATAACGGATACAATTTGCCCTGATTTCAAACGGATGTCGACCTCATAGAGGATATTCACCTCTGTCGTATATCCTGCGGTAATGTCTTTAGCTTCTAAAATAATCATCGGTATTGCCCGCCTAAGTAGGCCTCCAAAACGCGTTCGTCTTTTTTTATGTCCTCAGCCTTTCCTTCAGCCAGTTTTGTGCCTTCACTCATCACGATGACCGGATCACACAGGTTCATGACCAGATCCATGTCATGTTCAATTAAAAAAAAGGTCATGCCCTTTTCATCGCGCAAGGTTTGAATATTTGCAATAAGCTTGTGCATCAAAGTCGGGTTTACGCCGGCACCCGGTTCGTCCAGCAGAACCAGGGTGGGATCAGCCATCATGCTGCGTGCGATTTCCAGAAGCTTTTTCTGGCCGCCGGATAGCGAGCCGGCATATTCGTCTTTTAGATTAATCAACTCAACAAATTCAAGAACTTCCAGGGCTTTATCACGGATTTCTTTTTCCTGATTGCGAACCGCTGACACTCGAAACCAGGTATTCCATATCTTTTCCCCGGTCTGATGTTCCGGCATGATCATTAAATTCTCCAGAACGGTCATCTGCGAAAACTCACGGGTGATCTGAAAGGTCCGATACACTCTTTTTTTAAATATCTGGTGAGGCTCCAGGCCCTGGATAGGTTCGCCCTGAAAATGGATTTTACCCCGATCCGGTTTATAGTGACCGGTAATGATGTTAAATAAGGTTGTTTTACCGGCACCGTTAGGTCCAATTAAGCCGGTAATCGATCCCTCCCTCACTTCCAGAGAGCAATTATCGACCGCCTTCAGGCCGCCAAAGCTTTTATTGACACCCTTTATCTCAAGCATAACGCCCGCCTCGATCATTCTTTGAGCATAAAATTTTCGTTTTATCCGGTAAAAATACATGAAGCGTTGACCACAACGCCGTATTACACGATACAATGCTGGTGAATGTCAATTAAAAAGTGAATAGAAGTTAAACGCCGATGATTTTAACCAGTGCCCGTTTGCGCCGCCGACCATCAAATTCACCGTAAAAGATCCGCTCCCAGGTGCCGAAATCCAGTTGGCCGTCGGTGACAGCCACCACCACCTCACGACCCATCACCTGCCTTTTCATATGGGCGTCGGCGTTGTCCTCGCCGACATTGTGGCGATATTGCGATACGGGCTCATGGGGGGCCAGCTTTTCCAGCCAGACGTCGTAATCATGATGCAGACCGGATTCATCGTCGTTAATGAATACCGAGGCCGTGATATGCATGGCGTTGACGAGCACAAGACCCTCTTTGATGCCGCTTTCCCGCAAGCATTCCTCTACCTGCGGTGTAATGTTAATAAATGCCCTTCTGGTGGGCACTTCAAACCAGAGCTCTTTCCGGTAGCTTTTCATTTTTTTTGTCTCCGTTATTTAGCCACGAATGCACACGAATTTTTCACGAATAAAAAAAACCAAATAAAAAAACATTTTCAGTAAATAAATTTAGATCATTTGTGATCATTCGAGGCTAAAGTAATTACTATAATACCAGACGTTCGTACTCCAGCCTTTTCTTTGCAAAATTCAATATGATTGCCAAACGCTTTTGAGTTGCTTTTAAATAATTCAAAGCCTGCGTTCTGTGAACATTAGTAATCATTTCAACACATTTTAATTCTAAAATGATTTTTTCATCGACTAAAATATCGGCTATATAAGAACCAATAACTTGGCGTTCGAAGTGAACTTGAATTGGCGCTTGCTGAACTGCAAGAATGTTTTCTCTTCTAAAAAGCACCATCATGGCATTTTCATAAACCTTTTCCAGAAACCCGAACCCAAGTTTGCCATGAACCTCCATTGCCAGACCAATAATTTGATAAGATAAATCTCTATGAACAATTGAGTTTTTATTCGTGTGCATTTGTATATTTATATTTATTTTTCGTGATAATTCGTGATAATTCGTGGCTAAAACGTCATTTAGTTTCCATTATTCTATTATTGGACAATTTTCAATCCTAATTCCGATGACTGTTAATTTGAAGCGCTTTGATATAAAAATTAAACAAATCAAGTCGCTATTGCCAGAGGTGATGGCTGCCGACCGCATGGCTGCTGTTCGTGAAATCGAACGCCTGAGTCGCAAGAAGACCAAACCGCTGCCGGCAGACAAGCTGCGCTTGAGACTTGAGCGGCTTGAAAAACGCCTTATAGCCTCTGAGCGAAAGCGCGCCCGGCGTCAAAAGAATCTGCCGCAATTCAGCGATAACCCTGATCTGCCCATAACCGCCAGCAAGTCGGAAATCATCCGGGCCATTGAACGGCACCCGGTGGTCATTGTTTCCGGTGAAACCGGCTCCGGTAAAACCACCCAACTGCCTAAATTCTGCCTGGCTGCGGGCCGGGGCATTGACGGCATAATCGGCCACACCCAGCCTCGCAGAATTGCGGCCATGAGCGTGGCGCGCCGCATTGCCGAGGAGTTCGGGCAGCAACTCGGCCAGGCGGTGGGCTACAAAATTCGATTCAAGGATCGTACCTCGCA
>JASFPY010000312.1:0-4210 GCA_050115755.1 Desulfobacteraceae bacterium
TGCCCAGGGCAGGATCGATCTTAAAAAAATCGATGACCGAAAAACCATCATCGGAAGAATAAGGGAAAAAGGGCAGAAAATGAATGTGGGAGAAAACGCCTTTCAGGTATTGGTTGGCAAATTCATGCAGCGTCGCCAGGGGCACTTCGTCCTCTTTTTTCAAAGAGTCTCCATAGGTGATCAAAACCACGTCTTCTTGGGAAAAATAGGATTCTTTTTTCCTCTTTTTTACGGTGTATTTTTCGATCACCGGCGCTATTCGTTCCAGGGCTCGCATTCCGGTTTCTTCGCCGTATATTTTCTCAAGCAGGTTTTTTACCTTATCCATGCCTTCGATTTTACCTCTCTCTGCTATTGATCAGGTGCCAGCCAATTGTGTTCGATCATATAATGGCTGAGCATTCGATGCAGAACCGTATACGAAAAATATTTTTTTCCCAGCTCGTAATTGTGATCTACCATTTCCCGGCATAGCTTTGGATCATCGAGCACGCGTTTTGTCTTTTCGACCGCCTCCTCGGTGACATAGCCGTCGATTTCAATGACCGCAAATCCCTTGGGCTTGATGTCTTTGGTATAAATCGAATAGGAATTTACAACGATCGGTTTTTTAAAATAGAGTGTTTCCAAAAAGGCATTGCCGAATCCCTCAAAAGTGGAAGGATAGGTGACCAGGTCCGCGTAAGGAAAAATATCTTCCAGGGTATAAATTTTTCTGCCGTCCGGTGTAGTTCCTCTTTCCTCGTTGATGATGTTGGAAACAAAAATCGTGTCGACTTTCATCAATTTTGAATACTCTTTAAGGCGCAGCTCATAGTCATAGCCTTCATCACCGGAGGCATGCGAAATTACCAATTTGGCTTTGCGGCCCAGTCGGTGAACCAATTCAATGGCATGCTCGATTCCCTTACGCTGAACCACGCGGGTGGGCTGAAGAATAAAAAGCTCATCGGGTTGGATGCCCAGTGCTTTTCTCACATCCAGGGTGTATTCGTCGGGTGGCGGCGGTGGATTGTCAAAGTCCATGACGTTGGGAATGATATGTGCTGAAACCCCGGTGCGAAGGCTCAGCTGGGCATCAGCAACGGAATTGATTACAACGTGCTCGATGGATGGCAGGACCGCCGGAAATGCCATGTTTAAGTAATCCCCCACGGCATTGATCATAAAGCGATCCCTTTCCCAGTAAAAGTCATGGTGATGAGCCAGGGTGCGAAAATTCGTTTCGGCAATGAATTCGGTTATGGCAATCCCCAGCGGAATATTTAAAGGAATCGTTAAGGCATTTTGCGGGATGAGCAGATCGATTTCAAATTTTTTGACGAAGTCATATATATCATCCTTTAATTTTATGGCCAGCTGATAAATCTTTTTGGAGACGGCACGGTCGCGCTGTATGACGCCAAAAGATCTTTGATAAACGTCTTTAATGTCAGGGTGCGTAAAATGGGCCTCTTCAACAAGATAGGATCGTTCCGGGGGTCGGTCTAATTCACCGGCAAAATAAAAGCAGGTTAACCCAAGATCCTCAAAAACATTGGCCCATTTTTCCAGCTCAAGCGATACGCCATCCGTACCTGCGATCCGAGTCGAAATAAAACCGACATTTTTTACGCTATCCCCGGTCTTAAGATCAGGCATCATCTGCTCCTCCTCTGTCCGCATAAATAACTTTGCCGTATATATTAGCTAAAACCGAAAAATTTGATTATCCCAATCTGTGCAATCCAAAATCCAAAATCCGCAATCGTTTACGCTTTGCCAGCGCTGCCTAATACATGCTCATTCTTATACGTCACCATTTTGATAAGCTCTTCGCGTGCAGGGCCGAGATATTTACGGGGATCAAACTCCGCCGGGTTTTCGGCAAACACTTTGCGGATGACCGCCGTCATGGCCAGCCGCCCGTCACTGTCAATGTTAATTTTACATACTGCCGAGCTGGCTGCTTTTCTTAGCTGTTCTTCAGGAATCCCAACCGCATCATCCATTTTTCCGCCAAATGCGTTGATCATCTTGACGTATTCAGGAACAACTGCCGATGCCCCGTGTAGCACGATTGGAAAGTCCGGGACACGTTGGGCAATTTCTTCCAGTATATCAAATCGGAGGGGAGGGACTTCTTCGCCGGGTTTGACTTTGAACTTATAGGCACCGTGGGAGGTGCCGATTGAAATGGCCAGGCTGTCCACGCCGGTTTTTTCAACAAACGCTTCGACTTCTTCCGGTTTCGTATAATGCGAAACTTCATGCGAAACTTCATCTTCAACTCCGGCCAGTATCCCCAGTTCACCTTCGACCGTGACCTCGCGTTCATGGGCATAATCCACCACCTGTCGTGTCAACGTCGCATTTTCCTCAAACGGGTGATGGGATCCGTCAAGCATTACCGAGGAAAAGCCGGAATCAATGCAGGATTTGGCCAGCTCAAATGTATCGCCGTGATCCAGATGCAGGGCAACCGGGATATCGGCGCCCATTGCTTTTGCCATTTGAACGGCGCCCATCGCCATGTATGGTAAAAATGTCGGATTGGCATATTTGCGGGCACTGCCGGACACTTGCAAAATCACCGGTGATTTTGATTCTGCGCACCCGATCATGATTCCCTGCAGCTGTTCCATGTTATTGAAGTTATAAGCCGGGATGGCATAGCCGCCCGCCATAGCATTTCTGAACATGTCGCGGGTGTTCACCAAGCCGAGTTCATTATAATGCTTTGTGTCCGCCATGATAGCCTCTGTTAAATTAGATCATCGTTGTCTCAATTGAAGCACTTTAGGTTATCTATCAGTGAGCGCCGCTACTCCCGGCAGCACCTTGCCTTCCATAAACTCCAGTGAGGCCCCGCCGCCGGTAGATACGTGGGAGACTTTTTCGGCCACACCGGCTTTGTTAACCGCTGAGGCTGAATCGCCGCCGCCGATGACTGTGGTGGCACCGTTGGCGGTTGCCTGCGCCAGCGCATTTGCGATGGCATAGGTTCCTCTGGCGGTATCTTCAATTTCAAAAACCCCCATGGGACCGTTCCAGACAACGGTTTTGGCAGTGCTGATAATTGACTGGAACTTTTCGATAGATTTGGATCCAATGTCCAGGCCAAATTCGGTTGCAGCAATTCCATCCGCAGCAACTTCTTTAAGGACACCGACCCGCCGCTCATCGAAATCAAAAGTATTCGAAACCATGCAATCAACCGGCAGAATTATTTTTTTGCCGCCTTTTGCCAGCAGTTCTCCGGCCAGATCAATTTTGTCCGGCTCCAGCAGGGATTTTCCGATTTCTTTTTCCTGGGCCTTAAAAAAGGTATAGGTCATTCCTCCGCCGATGATGATGCTGTCGACCCGCGGCAGTAAATTGGAAATAATGTCGATTTTGCCGGATATCTTGGCGCCGCCTAAAATAGCAACAAAGGGTTTTGCCGGGTCTTCCATAACACGACCGAGATAATCAAGCTCTTTCATCAATAGGTAGCCGGCAGCACATTGAGATATATGATGGGTGACACCTTCGGTTGAAGCATGAGCCCTGTGAGCGGTGCCAAAAGCGTCATTGACATAAACATCGCCCAAATGAGCCAGTTTGGCGGCAAAATCCGGCTCATTCTTTGTTTCTTCCGGATAGTAACGCAAATTTTCAAGCAAAAGGATATCGCCCTCGCCCAGGGATTCGACGGCGGCCTCAACCGCATCTCCGACGCAGTCATCAACAAATTTCGCCTTTTTACCAAGTAAGGCGCCCAGAACCGTTACACAGGGTTTTAGCGACAGCTCGGGCAGGCGCCGTCCACCGGGGCGCCCCAAATGCGACATCAGGATGAGCCTGCCGCCGGCGTTGGTAATATATTTAATGGAGGGCAGGGCTGCTCGAATGCGTTTGTCGTTGGCAACCCTACCGCTTTCCAGCGGGACGTTGAAATCAACCCGCATCAAAACGCGCTTGCCCTTTAGTTCCAAATCCTCAACGGTTAATTTGTTCATACTATTCCTCCAGATTTTATATCTTTAATAGCCACAGACCCACACAGACTCACACTAACTTTTGTTCGTCCGACGATGGCCGAACAAAAATGTCAATCGCTTCGCGATAAAAATAAATAAGTGTCCACTTTACCTTGTAAGCAGCGTTTAATTTAGTTGCCCTAAAATAAGTCCGTAAATTATTGATACTGTTCCCCCAGGGCATACTGTTTTTCCTCGGGTAGAGTCGC
>JASFPY010000313.1:0-4207 GCA_050115755.1 Desulfobacteraceae bacterium
CTGCTTGACGAATGCGGCTTTGTTGCTAATGTTAGTAGTGAATGATGCAGTTTGCTAAGGTTGACAAGGAGGTGTCAAATGATCGGATTAACTATTGCTTTGATTTGCCTTTTCGTATTTTTCAACAAATGCACAGCCCGGGCCAACGGCTCTGATTTTTGCAAACTTTAACACCAAACAGGCAGAGCGATTCCTGCTCTGCCTGCGTTCATAAAAATACATTTGCCTGATCCTGCAGAATCCCATCCCGCCATGATACACAGCTCGCGGTAACCCATCACAAATGCTCGAAATGCAGAAAATCCCTCCGGCACAGCGGCTTGACGAATAGCATCTGGACGTCACCGATATATCTTTCAGCAAATCCCCCCTCACAATAGCACAGGTAATATTCCCACATCCGCACGAAGGTATCTGAAAAACCCAGAGCCTCAACATTTCTAATATTGGCAAAAAAGCGCCGGCGCCATTCACGCAAGGTTCGGACGTAATGCGGTGTGATATCCTCCAGGTGTAAGAGCCGCAGGTCTGTCGCCTCAGTAATGGCGGTGCTGATCGCGGTGATCGAGGGAATGCAGCTGCCCGGAAAGATATAGCGTTTGATGAAATCCACCGATCGCTTATGGCGGTCGAATATCTGATCGCCGATGGTGATGGCTTGCAGCGCCATCATGCCGTCATCTTTGAGCAACCGGCTGCAGGTCCGGAAAAAGGTTGGCAAATATTGGTGGCCGACGGCCTCGATCATTTCAATGGAGACCAGTTTGTCGAATTTTCCGCTAAGGTCGCGGTAGTCCTTTTTTAACAGGGTGATGCGATCTTCCAGCCCCGCGGATCTGATGCGCTGTTCGGCGAATTGCTGCTGCTCGTCGGAGATGGTGGTGGTGGTCACGTGCACATCGTAGTTTCGGGCGGCATGCACGGCAAAACCTCCCCAGCCGGTGCCAATTTCAACCACCCGGTCACCGGCAGCAAGCTGCAGTTTACGACAGATTCGATCGAATTTGGCCTCAGATGCTTCCTTTAAAGAGCTGTCCGGTTGCTCGAAGATGGCGCAAGAATAGGTCATGGTTTCATCGAGAAACAGCGCATAAAAATCGTTTCCCAGATCATAATGGGCCAGAATATTCTTGCGGCTGCCTGCCTTCGTATTCTTTCTGACATAATGATAAAGTTTGTAAAGGGGAGCTGTCAGGCGTGCCAGCCCTTTTTCCATGTCTTCAAAGGCTTTTTGATTCAGTGCCAGGATGCGCATAACCGTGGTCAAATCGTCTGTCGACCACAACCCCTCCATGTACGCTTCCGCAGCGCCGATACTGCCGCCAAAAAAAATGCGCGAGTACATTTGCGGATGGTAGACGACAATTTCAGCCTGCAAAGAACACCGATCCGAAACCTTACCGAAGTGATGGCGATGGCTGTTTTCAACCAGCGTAATCCTTCCGTAAACCAATCTTTTTAGCAGCGTAAAGATAGCGCGGCGCGCAAGGCGATCCAGACGCCGCTCTTTGAGCTGTTCTAAATCAGGGGCCTCGGCGGGAATGATGAATTCGGTCATTTAGAAATCCTTTCAAGCGCGGATTCTCTTTTTTACGGATGTTTAAAAAATGGCGTCTTTTTTAGAACCAGACGCAAGGCCTGCCAGTAAATCATGGCGATGACTTTGCCGGTCATCAACGGATAACGAATGAGCACGCGGGTCAGAGCCGGTCGGGTGATGGCCCGGCGGTGAAGCGCCAGGCTCGCATCAAAAAGCCGTTCCCCTTTCTGGTAATCAATCATATGCACCTTGAGCGAGTCACCCGGCTCGCGGAAACGCCAATCGTAGTGAATGTCCATATCGATAAACGGCGACACATGAAATGACTTGGCGAATTGATGGCGCCGCCAGTGTTTAATGGGGTGTTCATTTTGTTCAGCGCCCAGAACATAACAATAACGCTCTGCCCAGGGCGTATTGTGAATTTCCACGATGATGGTCTCCACCACGGTGTTAGCCGAATCGTAGCAGTAGTAGAAACTGGCCGGGTTGAAGCAATGTCCCAGGTATCTTAAATGGGTCAGCAAACGTATCGGACCCTGCGGTCGACTGCCAAGACGGTGCTCAACGAGATCTCGTAGCGCCTGATCCAGCGGGATGGCTGGGTTTCCAAAATGATCCCGACGCCGAAAACAGGCAAAATTGAGCCGCTCATAGGACCACAGCGGGTGAACATCAAACAGATTCGGCAATTCGACCAGGTCCAGAAACATAAAAAACAGGCGATACTGGAAGATGTTCGGTCGCGGCTTGAATCGCCGGTGCCGGATGGTCCCTTCGTATATGCAACTATGCATGGTTCATTTCACCTAAAATGGTTAGAAGTGTTTTCAAAACCCCATCTAAGGCCCAATGGCTGCGTTGCAGGCCTCCGGCAAATGCTCACATACAAATTAGCTAATAGTTCATAGCTGATAGCTGATAGTCTAAAGGATGAAATCCTCTTTTCTATGAGCTATGAGCTCTAGGCTATGAGCTTTAGATTGCCTTGCCCTTGAACCTGATCTGAGGTTTTGAAACCACTTTTATACGGACTCATATTTTAACCGGTGATCTCGGTTTCGAAAAGAGAATTTATGCCACTAAGATAGTTAGCAAACTTTACGTCACATCAGGCTGGGTGTTTAACTATTTAATTGAAGATGCCCACCAAACCGGCTGCCAGAGTTTGGATTTTGTTCGAGGGCAAGGCCCGTGGCGGTCCCAAAGCGGAGCGTACACGGCAAGTACGTGAGCATTGGGAACCGGCACGAAACGCCGCCGTCGGGCAAAATACGGGCTTTGGCAGCCGGTTTAGAGGGTTTTACCGAATTGCTTACAAACCTCCACAGCACTAGCCACCCCATCTTCATGAAAACCATAGCCCCAGTATGCGCCGGCGTAGTAAGTGCGATTGACCCCGTTGATTTCCCGGTGACTGTGTCTGGCCGTCAGACTCTCGGGATTATATACGGGATGATGATAAATTATCTCCCGGTATATTTTGGCCGGATCAATGGCTTTTGCCAGATTCAGCGAAACGCAAAGTTCTTGCGGTGCACCGATACGCTGTAGGATGTTCATGTCATAGGTGACGGCCACCCGCCCCAGGTCCTCTTGCGGGATGTGATAGTTCCAGCTGGCCCAGGCTGCTTTTTTGCTGGGAAGCAAAGATTCATCGCAATGCAACACGGCTTGATTTTCCTGGTAGGGGATAACACCCAGAATATTTTTTTCGGCGTCGCTGGGATCTTGCAGCAGAGCGAGCGCCTGATCGCTGTGCGTGGCAATGACCACCTGGTCGAATCTCTCAGCCACTTCGTTTTGCGGTTGAATTTCAACAGCGTCCGGGTACCGTCGAACCGATTTAACCGGTGTGTTCAGACGGATCTGATCGGCATAGGGCCGGGTTATGGGTTTGATGTATTGGCGCGAGCGGCCCTTTATGGTGAGCCACCGGGGCTGGTCTTTGACGTTTAGAAATCCGTGATTTTTGAAAAATTGGGCAAAATAACGGGCTGGAAATCGATTGAACTGAACCGGATCCGCCGACCAGACCGCTTCACCCATAGGGATGATAAAATGTTGCACAAATGATTGCGAGTAACCTTTGCCGCTTAGAAACTCAGCCAGCGTCAATCCATAATCATCTGATTCGAGTAACGCTTCCGAATCGCGCTTGAATCGCATGACATCCCACAGCATGCGGTAAAAAGACGGCCGCAGCAGATTGCGCCTTTGAATAAAAAGGGAATTCAGGGTGCTGGGGCTGAATTCGAGGCCGGTCTTTTCGCATTGCACGCTGAAGCTCATGAGCGAATTTTGCCAGCCCACATTCAGGCGCTTCATCAGCTTTATAAAATTCGGATAGGTCCTTTCGTTGAAAACGATAAACCCCGTATCCACCGCATACTGCTGGCCGTTGAGGGACACGTCCACGGTATTCGTGTGCCCGCCGATATAGTTGTTGGCTTCAAAGACGACGACCTCGTGATCCTCACTGAGCAAATAGGCTGCCGTCATGCCTGATATTCCGGTACCGATGATAGCGATTCGCATGGTGTAACCTCTGGCGGGATGCGGAAATCACCGCCGAACTTGATTTTAAGTTGTTGTTTCAGCGATGATATGGTTCCGATGGCGCACATGTTCGGGCACGGGGCGCAGATCTCTGACGATACCCAGCCA
>JASFPY010000314.1:0-4197 GCA_050115755.1 Desulfobacteraceae bacterium
CCACCTGTTCCTCAATGAGCAACCGGATACCTTCATCGTCGGGCAGGCCTTTTGCCTTGGCAATGAGCAGATCGAGTTTTGTCTTCTCGATAATCCGTATCACATCCGCTCTGCGCTCGGATTTTTTAAGTTCCGGCCAGGTTTCACCGATGTCGTTGATGAGCTTATCCGTTACAAAATAAGGATCAGCCACCTCCTCCAGTGTAAGTGCAGCGATTGCGGTATTGAAATCCTTCATAAGGGGCCTTCCGACCTTGTGTGTTTGCTCCATTGCCCATCTCAATTGGAGCATATTGCCTCCATGACGTGAAACATTGTAACCCGCATTGTCGAGTTCACCCGCGATCCGTTGAACCGATGCTTCCAGGTTTTCCCCTGCAAGATCCGGTGAATCAAGCTCAAGGATATTCTCCTCGATTAACAACCACAGAGGCCTTTTTTTGGTTTCATCGCTTGTCGTCATTTTCAAATCTCCTTTTTAATGATTTTTTCCGATAATAAATAATCCTTTCAAAACTCAGGTCGATAATTTGGAAAAATCCGCCAGTTTACCGAACAGGGCGGCGATGTTTCCGAGCAGAACCATGCGATTGCGTCGAACGGCGCTATCTTCCGCCAGCACCATGACACCGTCAAAAAAAGCATCCACCGGGCCGCGCAAAGTGGCGATGTCCAGCAGCGCTTTTTCAAATAGCCCTTTACCCATGGCTTCAGACACCTTTTTTTCAACTTTTTGATAGGCGGCAAAAAGCGCCGCCTCGCTTTGATGTTCAAACAGATTCTCTTTCACATCGCCGATTCTTCCCTGTCCATTTTCGTCGCCGGATTTCTTTAAAATATTGACCACCCGCTTGAAAGCAATTGTCAGCGGCTCATAATCCGGCTTGGTCTTGAGCGATTCAAGGGCCTCCAGGCGGCTCCACAAATCGGGCACATGATCAATAGACACATCAACAACCGCAGCGATGGTATCCTTGGCGTATCCCTGATCTGCCAGCAGCTGGGTGATGCGGTTTTGCAAAAAGGAATAGACCTTTCGCACGGTAGCCTCGGGTTCATCTGAACCCTTTAATTCAAATTGGCTTAGGCTTTTTTTGATCAGCTTTCGGAGTGAAAAGGAAAATCCTTTGTCGTTCATTATTTGAACGATTCCGATCCCCTGACGCCTGAGTGCGTAAGGATCGGACACACCGGTGGGAATCAACCCGACGCTGAAGCACCCGCAGATGGAGTCGATTTTATCGGCGATGCTTAAAACGGACCCCGTAATGGTTTCGGGCAAAGGGCCGCCGGAATAAGTGGGACGATAGTGTTCCTCGATGGCAGCTGCCACGGTGGGAAGCTCGCCGGCAATGGCGGCATAGACCCTGCCCATAACACCCTGCAGTTTGGGAAATTCCCCTACCACCTGGCTGACAAGATCTGCTTTGCACAATTTTGCCGCGCGGGCAACCTGGGTTTTGAGTTCGTTACCCGGTTTGTCACCGGCCAGCCCGACATCAACCGCTTTGGCGATGAATTTTCCGATTTTGGTGACGCGCTGAATTTTCTCATACATCGTGCCCAACTGGGCCTGGAATAAAACGCCTTTGAGTTTTTCCACCCGCCCATCATTGGAGACTTCCAGATCGCCCTGGTAGAAAAACTGGGCATCTGCCAGGCGTGCACGCAGCACGCGTTCATGGCCCTTGGCCACCAGTTTCAAATCTCTGGCCCGGGTGTTGTTGACTGCGACGAAATAAGGCAAAAGCCGGCCGGCGCTGTCGACAACCGCAAAATATTTCTGATGCTCCCGCATTGCCGTGATCAGCACTTCGTCAGGGAGTTCGAGAAATTCCTCGTCGAATTGACCCGCTACGGCCACCGGATACTCAACCAGATTGTTGACAACCTCCACCAGTTCCTCGTCGGGCAGAATGCTGCCGCCGACTTTCTTTGCCGCTTCGCTGATCTCGCGTTCAACGGCTTTGCGGCGCTCAGCCATATCGACGATCACACGGGCCGCCTTCAGGCGTTTCAGATAGTCATCGGCTGAATCGATTTTGATTTTACCCGGCTGCATAAAATAATGCCCGTATGTATTGCGGCTGGCACTGATATTTCCCAGTTTAAATTGAATCACCCTGGAACCCAGCAGCGCCAGGCAGGAATGAATCGGTCTGGCAAAGGCGATGTCCAGATTGGCCCAGCGCATGGTTTTCGGAAACGGTATTGCCAATATCGCCTTTGGCAGAATCTCTTTGAGCAAGGTACGTGTTGCCTGGCCCCGCTCCTGCTTTACCGCGCACAAATAAGCCCCTTTCTTGGTCTCTTTAACGCTCAGCTTTTCAATTTTAACGCCCGCTTTTTCAGCAAATTTTTTAGCGGCCATGGTCGGCTTGCCGGATTCATCAAACCCGACCTTAAGCGGGGGCCCGGTCAATTCGGTCTTTAGCGGCAGCTGTTTGGCAGCAACTTTTTCAATTCGAACGGAAAGTCGCCGAGGGGATCCGAATATTTCGGCGCTACCGTGCTCAATCCGGGCTTCCGTCATTTTTTTCTGCAAAGTCTCAGCCAGCGCTTTCAGTGCCGGATTAATGTAACCTGCCGGAATTTCTTCAGTGCCAATTTCAATCAATAATGTATCCATTATCACCCCTACAAAAGGTTTCAGGTGTCAGGTGTCAGTGTTCAGATTTCAGCAATTCATAGGTTTCAGCTGTCAGTAAAATTGCTGGAAGGCTGGAAAGCTTGGATGCTTAAAGGCTCTATGGCTTCATCTTTTCCGGCTTTCTGGCTTCCCAGCCTTCCTGCTTCCAAGCTATTCACTATCCGCTTCCAACTATGTGACCAAGTTGCCTGACACCTGAAACCCGAAACCTGACACCGATTATTTTTTCTTCTTGAGCAGCGGATAGCCCATGGCCTCACGCTGTTTCAAATACCCTTCTGCGCTCGCTCGCGCGAGGTTTCTTATACGTCCGATATAGCCGGTCCTTTCCGTTACACTGATTGCCCCCCGGGCATCCAGGAGATTAAAGGTATGCGAACATTTCAGGCAGTTCTCGTATGCCGGCAGCACAAGCCCGTATTCTGCTTGACGCATAGACTCCGCCTCGTATTTTTTGAACAAATCAAATAAAGCGGGCACATCGGCTTTTTCAAAATTATAGGTTGATTGCTCGACTTCTTGCTGATGGTGTACATCACCATATTTGATCTCATTGTTCCATTGCAGATCATAAACATTATCCACACCCTGCAGATACATGGCAATTCTTTCAAGGCCGTATGTCAGCTCGACGGGAATGGGGTGCAATTCAATGCTGCCCGCCATCTGGAAATAAGTGAACTGGGTAATTTCCATTCCATCCAGCCAGACTTCCCATCCCAGGCCGGAGGCCCCCAGGGTTGGTGATTCCCAGTCATCTTCCACAAAACGGATATCATGATCGAGGGGGTCAATACCCAATACCTTCATACTCTGAAGGTATTGCTTTTGGACATCAAACGGCGATGGTTTCAAAATAACCTGATACTGATAGTAATGTTGCAGGCGGTTGGGATTATCACCGTAACGGCCGTCGGTCGGCCGCCGGGACGGCTGAACATAAGCAACATTCCAGGGCTCTGGACCCAGAGCTTTTAAAAGCGTGGTCGGGTGAAACGTCCCCGCACCGACTTCCATATCGTAAGGTTGCACCATCACACAGCCCTTGCGAGCCCAGAATTTGTTCAATTCTAGAATTACATCCTGAAAGTACATTTTGTCTTCCTTTTCATTCCCATATGTTCAGAGAATTTTGATTCGGCGCGCACAGATTCGGGGGTTCAAGGGCATGTTAGATTCGTTTTATGGGTTTCATTGGTTGTATTGGTTGTTTAAATCGAACCAATTGAACAAATGTAACACCTGCCAGTTGACTGAAACCTGAATATTGAGGCCTGATTTATGCCGGTTGGTGAATCACCAAGCCCTGTGAATCGATTTTGACATCCAGAAGATTTCCCTCTTTTTCAGATGAAAGTATCTCTTCCCATATGGATCTCAAGCTGTCAATATGTTTAACCTCCCCCAGAGCCCAGATACAGCCGCCACCCCCCGCGCCGCTGAACCGGGCACCGCAATTATGAGCCACTGCCGTTTTTGTCAATTGAACACCGATCCCATCAAGCACATCCGGGGTCATTTTTCGCCGAATAGCGGTTTCCCTGTTC
>JASFPY010000315.1:0-4193 GCA_050115755.1 Desulfobacteraceae bacterium
GGGGGTGAATATCAGTTTTCTTTTGGATTATCGTTCCGATTTTTTTTGCAAATTAACCGAGGACAACCGATTTTTATAAATTTCTACTGGCAGACAGCCCCAGACGGTGATAATGATATTAACATGTGACAACTTTGGATTATTGCAAATTGGCATTTGAAGCGCGGGGGGTGGATCGCAATGTGATCGTGTGGACTCTAAATCCACATAGACGGGTGCAACTCCCGTACTCCCCGCCATTCAATTTTACGGTAGTATAAGTTCCAAATGACGTTCCAAAGAAGGTGTCAATGGTTAGCTGGACACAAACACAGCTGAGGCGATTGCAAGAATTAGATGCATCCGAGTCTGATATCAATCAACGCTTTGAAACTGTCGCTGCCCGGGAAAACGCTTTTCAGGAGATTGAAAAAAAGCAGGCGCAAAAATTGCGGCAACGACTGAAAACGTTTCGCGAAGTTGACTTAAGACCCGGATTGTGCAGGCTGGAAACCAGATTAACCGAGACATTGATAAAACAGGGCTTCGTCCAGGTCACCACGCCAATCATGATGTCCAGGGGCTTATTACAAAAGATGTCGATTGATGCCAACCACCCGCTGAATTCACAGATATACTGGCTTGATAAAAATAAGTGTTTGCGCCCCATGCTGGCACCCCACCTGTATTATGTTCTGGTTGACTTGCTGCGCCTGTGGGACAAACCGATCAAAATTTTTGAGGTCGGACCCTGTTTTCGCAAGGAATCTCACGGTGTCCAACATTCCAGTGAATTCACCATGCTTAATCTGGTCGAAATGGGCCTGCCTGTCGATCAGCGCAAAGATCGGATAAAAGAGCTGGGCGCTATGGTTTCAGAAGCAGCAGGCATCAAAGAATATCGCTTTGAGAAGATAACCTCCGAAATTTATGGCGATACCATCGATATTGTGGCCGGAAAGGATCAGCTGGAGGTCGGCTCGGCCGCCATGGGTCCGCACCCGCTCGATCGCCCCTGGAAAATAACGGATACCTGGGTTGGAATCGGCTTCGGACTTGAACGGTTACTGATGGTTGCACAAAACAGCAGCAATTTAGCAAAAATGGGTCGCAGCCTCACCTATTTAGATAGTATCCGGTTAAACATTCAGTGATCGGAAGGTTATCATGACAAACGCTCTAAAAGTGAACGATGCAAACAATGGGCAACACTTTGAAGCCCTCATTGCCAGGTTAAAAGCGGAAGAAGATCTTTCAAAAGCCGAGATCACATTTCTGCTCAATCTTGAAGATGACGATCAGATCGAGGTGCTTTTTCAGGAAGCCCGCAAGGTGCGCCAAAATTATTTCGGCAATAAAATTTTCATGTATGGTTTCATTTACGCCAGCACTTATTGCCGCAATGATTGCAGCTTTTGTCTTTTTCGCCGCTCGAATTTGCAAACCAAACGATACCGAAAATCAAAACAGGAAATTGTTGCTGCCGCCTTACGTTTAGCAGATTCCGGTGTTCATTTGATCGACCTGACCATGGGCGAAGACCCCGCCATTTTCAACGGCGGTGGGGCCGGTTTTGAGCAGCTGGTTGATCTGGTCAGCTCCCTGCAAAAAGAGACGGGACTGCCGATCATGGTATCTCCGGGGGTGATCCCTGCACATGCTTTGCAACAGTTGGCCGCAGCGGGTGCCGTCTGGTATGCCTGCTACCAGGAAACCCACAGCAGCTCACTGTTTAAAAAACTGCGGCCCGGCCAGGACTATCGCAACCGCATGCAAGGCAAAGTCGATGCACACCATTTCGGCTTACTGGTAGAGGAAGGGTTGCTCTGCGGGGTGGGTGAAACCTCAGATCATATCGCCCGGTCAATGGAAGTCATGAAAAAACTAAGGGCGGATCAGATACGGGTGATGAACTTTGTGCCGCAGCCGGGCACGCCCATGGCCAAGCAAAGGCCGCCGGATCCGCTCAGAGAAACATTGATTTCGGCCGTCATGCGCCTTGTTTTTCCCGATCGGCTGATTCCGGCTTCATTGGACGTGGAAGGCATTGCCGGATTAAAGCGCCGTTTGAATTCAGGCACAAATGTGGTCACATCCATCGTACCCCCCGGTGAGGGTCTTGCCGGGGTGGCGCAGCATTCGTTGAATATTGAAGAAGGCGGACGCACAACGGACTCTGTGCAAAACGTGCTTGAGCAAGTCGGACTCGAGCCGGCCAGCCGCGAAGACTATCAAAATTGGATCCGACACCGCCGACACGCCATCGCCAGCAGCAAAACCAAAACGGAGGTCGTGTGTTAGTCGCCGTTGCCGGCGGAAATCTTCAAGGTGTAGAAGCAGCATACCTATCGCGAAAGGCGGGCTGGGACGTTCTCGTATTGGACCGCAAACCGGTGGTTCCGGCAACAGGCCTGTGCCATTCTTTTGCACAGCTGGATATAACCTCAGAAAAAGATTTAGCGCAAGCCCTCCGTGGCGTTGACCTGGTCATTCCCGCGCTGGAGAACGATGCCGCCCTGGCCTGCTTGGACCGGGTTGCTCGCAATAACGAAATTCCGTTTGTTTTTGATCCTGCTGCTTATGCCATATCCTCCTCCAAAATAAAATCAGAGCAGCTCTTTCAGGATACAGGTGCCCCGACTCCCGCTCGCTGGCCCGCATGCAAATTCCCGGTAGTTGCCAAACCTGACCGGGGAAGCGGCAGCCGGGGCGTTAAGGTATTTAAGGATATTACCGGGCTGCGGGACATCATTAAACCTTCGGGCACCGAATGGCTGGTACAGGAATTTATATCCGGGCCATCTTATTCTTTAGAAGTCATGGGGACTCCGGGCCGCTATAGAGCGCTCCAGGTTACCGATTTAGCTATTGATATGCAATACGACTGCAAGCGTGTGACCGCACCATCACGTCTGGCAGGAGTTCTGATCTCACAATTTGAAAGGCTCGCGCTGCAGTTGGCAGAAGCCTTGAACCTCAGTGGCATAATGGATGTCGAAGTCATTTTGCATGAGAACGCGCTGAAGGTCATTGAAATTGATGCGCGTCTGCCCAGCCAGACACCAACAACGGTTTACTGGTCAACAGGTTTGAACATGGTCAGGCAATTGGGAGACCTTTTTTTAAACCGGCAGACTCCCATTAAACCGAATTGGGATCATGAACACGGCGTGATTTATGAACATGTAAGCGTGGCATCAAATCAGCTTGAAATTGCCGGCGAACACATCATGTCCGGAACAGATGCCCTTCACATTTACCGGGACTTTTTTGGTGCGGACGAGGCCATTACCAATTATGCAACGGACCGCGATGATTGGGTCGCCACATTGATTTTTGCCGAAGAGAATTTGGAAGCCGCATGGGACAAACGCAATAGGATCGTTTCGGGTATAACCAAAAAATTTAAGCTAAATTGAGCGTTTCAAATTTTTGATCCAATAATCTGTCATTGCGAGGAGTTTAGCGACGAAGCAATCTTTTGGAAAATTTGAGAGATTGCTTTGCTTTGCCCCGCCCGCCTCGCCTGAGCCCGCCCGGCTTTGCCTGAGGCGCAGCCGATGGCGGACGTGGCGGCTTGCGATGGCTGGCAGGTCGCAATGACTCTTGAAAGATTCGACTGAGGAGACCGCCTGTGACCCGGCTGATAGCCGCCGACATCAGCGATATCGCCGCCAATTTGCAAAATTATGATAGGGAATTGGTCGCCCGGACGGGTTATTCCCTTAGCGGTATTGCCTGTTGCGCAGCTGAAATCGAGGAAAAGCAGATCAAGAATTTACTGCCCTCAACTCGTGTGGGGATTATCCCGGTCTCCAGCGGCGAAGGAATTATCAGCGGTTTCGGCGAGGCGGTTTTGAGTATTCTCTTGCACCTGGGCGCTGACGCTTTTATAACCCAACTGACGGATGTCGCCGGAATTGCCGAATCCTTTGAGAAAAAAGCAGATGTCGTGATGCTGGCCGATGATGAGCACTTTGTGGCATTGCATATGCGAAGCCGCTCAATCGCCGACAATGCGGTTTGCACCGGCAATGCCTTTGCAACCGGATTGAGCTTAATGGCGGGCAGTCTGAAGGGGCGGGAGGTGCTGGTCATCGGCTGTGGCCCGGTGGGACGCAGTGCAGCACTGACATTGATTCGCATGGGTTCCCGGGTTTCAGTCTACGATGTTCAGGTTGAACCTGTAATGCAATGGATTAAAATGATCGGTC
>JASFPY010000316.1:0-4191 GCA_050115755.1 Desulfobacteraceae bacterium
GCCTTTAATCCTGAATTTTCCCACCACCAATCCCGCGCCCAAAATCAGAAAAAGGTTAAAAACGGGATGCAATTGAAAAAACGCCAGTATCGTTTGTCCCATCATTACAAAGCCTTTCCGGTCCCTCAATTAATTGGCCAACAATTCCAGAATTGGCTAATTAATAAAAATATCGCATGGATCTTGCTAACACCAATTTGCATTACAATTAAATTGTAGGTTTCGAATACCCATCTATCATTTGATCCTGTGGCGATTAGGTTCTCGTTTTATGTGGCCAAAGTGCACGGTTGGGAAGTCTTTGGGGATTTCGCTGTGGTGATCGTCATTGCTTTAGCCGGCAGCACTTTGCCCGGCAAAGCGCACTTCGATAATGGTGATGTCGTCCTGCAAGCGGATATCGTTTGAAAACTTTAGAAGCTCCTCTTCCAGAGAATCCATGCTCAGTTTTGTCCGTGGATAATCGAGGCTTTTTAAGATTTGGGTAAATCCCTCATTGCCAAGCCATTCATTTTTTGCATTTTGTATCTCGATGGCACCGTCGCTGAACAAAAGGATGGAGTCGCCGGGTTTTAGCTTTACCATTTTCTCCTTATAGACGATATCTTCCATAACGCCAAGAGGTGGGCCGGTAGACTTGGGCTGTTCGACAGTCCAATTTTCGTGAATGATCAGCGGCGTCGGGCCGCCGGCACCCGCGAAACACAGTGTTGCCTCAGCAACATCGATGGTCCCGCACATTGCCGTTGCAAAGGTGACAACGCTGCCGAATATCTCTATTAGCTCTGCGCTAACAGCAGCAGTAAAATCTGCCGGATTTTTGAGGAGATGAAAATGACGGTTCCAAAGAATGCCGAGATGCATGGCATACAGGGCTGCGGCCACGCCATGCCCTTCCATGTCCGCCAGCAAAAATCCATATCGGTTGGCATCAATCTGTTTAACGGCATAGTAGTCACCGCCCACGATATCATGCGGCATGAAAAACGTTGAGAATTGCACCCGCGGGTCAGCAGGCAGGTCCTGTTCAAGGCTCTGTTCCTGGATTTTTTTGGCGCGTTCCAGGTCTATCAGCATCGGCGAGACGTCGCGGAATGTTTCCACCCCGCCGATGACTTCTCCTGCCGAGTTGCGAATCGGGGAAGTAGTGACCTGGGTGGGAATGCGGCGGCCATCTTTGCCTTGAGCAAAAACAATAATCGGTACATTCGTGGTTGATCCCGTGATCATGGCGCGGTGCAAAGGGCAATACTCCTTGCCACATAGCCGGTGACCGTCCTTATCCACGTGGCAAAGAATGTCCTCCAGGCAGCGTTTACCGACCACATCCTCGGCCTGCCATCCGGTGATGCGTTCCGCCGATTGGCTCCAGAAAACAATGCACCGATCCCGGTCACATACATATACCCCTTCACTTAAGCTATTCAAAATCATTTCGGAAGATAGCAGCAAATCATTCATCGAACACCTCTCAAAATTTAAGCATCAGGGTGTTTTCTCATCGACGAAATGGTCGCCGAGGTCCATTTTGATTTCCTTATATTTTGCAGGCGGACCCCCGCAGATGGGGCACGTGACTTTCGGAAGCTCGGATAGTGTCGAGCCACAGTTCTGACAGACAAAATATTGCGAAGGGTTTCCTTCGATCCGTTTGGTTAACAATCCGAAAAAAATGCCCGTGCCCGATTGCATTTCATTTAAGAGCTCGCGATGCTGTTTTTCCGATTCCCAGGCGTACTTAATGTATTGAATCGCTTGCGTATGGTTTTCGGGTTTTATCTGCTCGAGAAACTGAGGATATTTTCTGTCGATCTCTTGCAATTCAACCTTGATGGCGAATTTCAGGTTTTTGCGGGTGCTGGCAACCGTTACCGGTTGTTGTGGAAATTTTTCGGCCGCGACACCTGATCTTGTTAAACACGCTTCGAAATTGCGGGCATGAACGGATTCGGAAGCGGCTATGGTCATAAACAATTTAGCGATATTCGGATATTTTTCAGAAACCGCTTTTTTTGCAAATGCCCGATAGTTATGCAGGGCCTGCATTTCGTCCTGATAAAGTAACTGCAGGACGGATATGGTTTCGTCATATTCTGACTGAGCACTTACCGCCGACGCAGAAAGGGAGAAAATGCTCATCATAACCAAAAAGATAACCGGAACCGAATATTTTAATATGCCTGGTGACACGAATATTTCCACTATCAGGGTTAGACCGCAGGGAGTGTACAAGATTCCTCGCCATGTATTTCATATTCACCCAATAAACTCAACAGAAATTGAAATTGGAATCACATCGTTTATCAAAATTGGTAGGATACGGATTAGACCCATGGTAACAATTTGGCCAGCTGGCGGCCGCTCAAAATCGAAGTCGGGTTCAAACGAAGTTGAATTTTGCGACCTTCGCCGACGAGCCGCCGTAATTCGGTGGTGACGATCCGCAGGCGCTCATAACGGGTCACATTAAATGTTTTCTGGCGCTCGGGGATGCGTCTGGCATAGCCCGCTGACACCGGCGGTTTTTTTTCGGCTGGCAGTTCTTCGCGCAAGCTTACGGCACCGTTCTCAAACAGCAGGACCGTTTTGCGATGATCCGATGCGTTGCGAGTCTCCCAGGCCAGAGATGATTCGCTCAGCAGGCACAGCCAGCGGGCGCGGCGAACCATCAGTGCGCCGTGCATGATGGAATGTTCGATTCCGCGGGCCACGGTTTCCGGCGTCCAGGTCGGCCGCTCTTCAATTTCCTGCCCCTGATCATCCGGTGCCTTTGTGACTTTTTCCTGCGCCGCTTCGGATCTGGCTTTTTCAAGTGCTTTGAGTCTTTCATGCCAGAGCTCACGGCCCAGCCCGACCAAAATTCGCATGGCGGAAGGGTTTTTTAAGCGTTTGCGGTGATTGCGACGAAATAAAGCCAGGCCCTCTGCCAGACAATCCGGTTGCGGGGCATAGGCTTGCGACACGCGCAGGATGGCATACGCGCTTTTGAAAAAAGAATCACCGGATTTAATCCGGATGTTTTTATGCCAGGCCGCAAAGGCCGTTATGGCGGCCCTCGGCTTCCCATCGGGAAGCGGGCCGATGCAATGGACGCCATCGGGTTGCCCGGCATATTTTTGCAAATCAGCGGAGCAAAATGCCAGTTTGCGCTGTCCGGTCTGCAGCGCCACGTTATAGGGCGGATTGAGCCGTTTGATCTCATCGGATTCCAGCATGGCGGCTTCCAGCGCCGAGCCGGTGAAGGTAACGTCAAGGTCGGCGGCCTGACTGAGCATTTCGAGGGTATGCTCCGCATGCGGTTGTTTTTGTCGAAAATAACTGTTGACTCTCTGCTTCAGTGATGTTGCCTTCCCGATATAAAGCAAATCGCCATTGCAGCGTAACATGCGATAAATGCCGGGCTTGTCCGGTAGATTTAGACGAATTCCAGGCTTCATCGGATAATCCCGTCCGGTTCGTTTTTGAGGCCGGGTGTGATTCAGCCAGTCAGCCAGTTGATCTAAATGCTGGATGTCCTGTTGCGCCTTTAGCTGCCGAACGAAATGCTGCCAGAGCACGGCCGTGGCGACGGCGTGAGCACCGCTGCGACGATGCCGCGGTACCGAATGCCCAAAGTAACCGGCCACCGCGCGCAGCCCCCTGCGCGGCAATCCGGGCAGCAAGCGCTTGGCGATTTCATGGGTACAGATGATCCGAAACGGAAATGCACCCTGCCGGTTGTTTTTGGCGTGCAGATCTCTCAGAAAAGGCTCTTCGAAGCGGGCATAATGGATAATTAGCGGGCATTTGTCGATCTGGTCGGCCGCCGCAATCTCGTTTGCGGTTTTGAGAACCTTTTGCCAGATGTTGGTTGAGGTGAGCGTTTTTTCTGACGCCTCCATAGATATTCCGGTTACGCGTTGGACGGCTGGCGGAATTTCTACATCCTCCGCTAAACTGGCAAGATAAGACTCAACGGGCAGGGCGCTGGGGTTGAGGGTGTCGGCAGCGCACGTTTTTAGCCAGCCGATTTCAAGCAGGTGTGCGTTTTGCGGGTTGGCGCCGGTAGCCTGGCAATCAAGCGCTAGAATCTGTAAGTCGTCAAGTTTAGTTGGCATCAGTTTCAGTTCAAACAGGTTTCGGGTGTCATCCAAGGTATCAGGCAAATAGCTCACAGCTGATAGCTCATAGTTCATAGCCAAAGGCTTTGAA
>JASFPY010000317.1:0-4185 GCA_050115755.1 Desulfobacteraceae bacterium
CGGGATCAATCAAGGTGCTTCCGTTTTTGGTAATTTGTTCGAGTTTATCCAGGATCGGGCCGAAATCGTTGGCGGCGGCGTGCGTTTCAAAAAATGATTCCATTTGCCGCCTGGATCTTTCAATAAAGTCATCCGTAATGCCCGCCTGGGTTTCATAGGGTCGGATGCGCCACAGAAGCCGTTCCATGATATCGGCCACTACCACCGCAATATAACTCGCCTTTCGGAAAGCCAGCATGCGGTCCTGTTCAATTACCCCTTGCAGTGAATAGCCGTCTGTGGTCGTAATCGAAACAATTTTGACCCGCTCCAGTTCCGGGAAAGAATCCAACACCATTCGCTGGAACTTATTGTACATGCCGAATCGACAGGGTCCGTCGGATTCCGGCAAAAAATAAAGATAATTTTCCGGATCGAAGGCGGCTCCCAGTTTCTCCTTTTCGGTTTTGAAAAAAAGCAGAATGTCTCCCAGGGTAACCTGGCAGGGGAAGCATTCTTTGCCGGACGTGTACTTTTTACCCAGGTCAAGACCATCGTAGGTTTTAAGCACCATTGCATTGCTGCCAAAACTTCTGAAGGTTGCCGCAATCAGGTGTGCGGCGATACGGTTCATCTCTGGGATAAGGACGGTCTTATTCTGAAGATTAAATTTGCCAATGCGTTTTGTCGGCGAATCCAAATTATGTTGATGTTTTGATTTCATTTTCGTTTACCTCTTTTGTGAAGTGGTCGTTTGGAATCGGGTTTCAAGTAGAGAAGCGTGCATGCTGTTTTCGATCACGTTTTTATAAGCTTCGAGCCTTGTCATGACACCGGCAGCGGCGCTGTGCTCATCCAATTCGAGGATCAAATACGCTTTGTCTCCCATGATGGATTTATAAAAATGCTCAATAAATGAATCCGCACCACAGCCGAAATTGGTCAGATGCAAACCGAAATAGTTTGCGGTTCCGGCGACGATCTTCGCTGTTTTCAGGATCTGAGCACCCAGGCCCCAGAACATCGAGGGAAATTCCGTCAGGTCCACCGCGGCGGAGTCGATAAAATCCATCGGTAACGCTGCGATGCCGAGTCTGGCCAGGTTTTGGCCGAGCCTCAGATTGAGTCTGTCGTCGTAAAGATTATAGGGACGACCGGTAACCACCATAATGGGTTCAGCCGGATCCAGTTTGCGAAGAATTTTGTCTCCCTGCTGATGCATGTCTGCTGCGAACTGTCGCTGTTTTTCAAAGGCATGGGTTAAAGATTTTTTTATGCGCTTTTTGGATAAACCCAGCCGGCTCCCCATTTGCCGGTATATTTCCACGGCAAGGGTTTCGGGCTCATGCTTCAGATGAATGACCGGATTTAAAATCGATGCCCGGTCCAGGCCGTAAGCCATGCGGACCATGTACGAATTGCTCTGAACCATGGGGCAGTAAAATCCGGTCTCAGACGGCTTGGGTGTCGGCATTTTGATCAGACTCGGGAGAAAAAGATATCTTGTTTTGCCTGCCAGAAGTTCAATATGGCCATAGGAGACTTTAACGGGGTAGCAAACGCCTTCCACCGCCTTCTCCACACCCCTGCTGGATATGCGGGCGCTGGTGGGCGGTGTGAGCACCAGGCGATATCCGAGCCGGTCAAAAAAATGGGCCCACAGGATTGCCGTATGATGGCCGTAAAGGGCGCGTTGCATTCCAATTGTCGGGCGGCCTTCAATTTCCATCAGCGGCTGATCATCAAGCTCTGTATACACGCCTGCCATGTGGGTTTCCCACAGCATCCGTCTGAGTTTAAAAAAATCATCTTTTCTTTTGCTGCGGGTTCGCGCCAGCTCGTGGCGGCCGCATTCGCCGCCCCAGATACTTCGGCGATTGTCAAATTGATAGATTTTGAGCTTGCACTGATTATGGCAATTTGGATCGGCACGGCATACTTTTTCCTTGAAATTCATGCGATCATCAATGGCACTTTGCATTCCCCTGAAGGCGCTGCGGTCTTTGCCTTCGGCCTTCATTTTTTGCCGAACGCAGATAGCCGCTCCATACGCCCCGAGGACTTCTCTGTGACGCGGCACCAGCAGGCCGCGGCCCAGAACATTTTCAAAGGCTGCCACAACGCCCTTATTTAACGAAGGGCCCCCCAGGAACATAATCCGCTGTCCGATCTGTCGTTTGCCGACAACCCGGTTCAAATAATTATGCACGATGGCATAGCAAAGGCCGGCCATCAGGTCTTCACGCGAAGCGCCTTTCTGGTAATAGGAGACCAGGTCGGATTCCATAAAAACGGTGCACCGGTCGGTGAGTTTGACCGGGGTCCTGGAAGAAAGGGCAATATCCTGAAATTCACCGACGATATTGATCCCGTATTTATTGGCCAGCTCGTGCAAAAAGCTGCCGGTGCCGGCGGCACAAACTTTGTTCATATCGAAATCAAGGGGGTTGGCGTTAACGAGCGAAATATATTTTGAATCCTGGCCGCCGATTTCAAAAATGGTGTCCACCTCGGGGTTAATTTCGACCGCACCCCGGGCATGGGCCGTAATCTCGTCGATGGTTAAATCCGCATTTAAAAAGTCACCGACGACATATCTTCCCGAACCGGTGGTGGCCACTCCCATGATCTCGACTTTTCCACCCAGTTCATCCGCGATGTGCTTTAATAGCTGCTGGGTTACTTCGATCGGTTTGCCCCGGGTGTGGACATAGTTTTTATGGATTAAACTGTGTTTTTCATCTATCAATGCGTATTTGGTGGTTGTCGAGCCAATGTCGATACCGAGGTAAACCTTGGTTCTGATGGCGAGAAACTTTTCGCGGGATTGTCCGGCCTCGGGCAGCTTCGTCTTTTTCAAGACCAGCCTGGGCGCCCTGGGCACGGCAATATCGCCCCGGAGGCTGGCTTTTTTCAGGTCATCCAGATTAAAGGTATCTGCTTTTTTGAGCTCCAGCGCTTTCAAGGCAACGCCGAGCGCGCCGGTCGAGGTGTTGTGCGGCGGGACAATCAGATCCGGATAGTAAGCCCTTAACGCTTTTACCTGCAGTTCATTTTTAGACAGCCCGCCGACAAATACGATCGGGTCTTCCAGCCTCTGGTTGGAGACAATCGTGCTGACGTAATTTCTGGCATTGCCGACATGCAGGCCGTAAATAATGTCTTCAAGTTTTTCGCCCTTGTTCTGAAGATGAATCATGTCGGATTTGGTAAAGACAGTGCAACGGCAGGCCACATTGGCGGGCTTTTCGCTCTTTAAGCCCAGGCGAATGAAGTCATTTAAAATCCTGTCTATATGGTTTTGAGATGTTTGCCGGTTCTTTTCGTACAAAACGGTTGCCAGACGTTCTGCCTGCTGATCAATAAAGGATCCGGTGCCCGAAGCACAGGGCCCGTTGGCGTTAAAGCTCTCAAGTTCCCACCGGTCTCCCTGGTGATGAATTTGAAGTAAGGCCGTATCCTGACCCCCCATACAGATGAGGCTCTTCGCATCCGGAATCAGGTAGAGAGTGCCCAGTACCTGACTGATGGTTTCAAACTCATAAAAAACACCCAATCTTTCAGCCAGCTTTTTGCCGTGGCTTCCCGTGAAAGAAATGGATTGAATCTGCTTTTCGCCAAATTTCTCAAACAATTCCTCAACAAGGCTGAACATCTCTTCATCAATTTTTCCAAAGTGGCGTTTATACGCAGATTCAAAAACGATTTTTTTGCATTCATCGATCACGATGCAGTTCAGACTGACCGAACCGACATCAATGCCCACGCAGTATTTTTTTGAATTCATCTTTTTCATTTTTTTCTCCCGGCTATACAAATATTCTTAGTTAGAAAGACTTTAGTTCATCGCGTAATTGGATCTTTATTCTGTCTATTTTGCCACTATTGCGGACAATAAAGAGCAAAGGATATGCCAGTCAGTCATATTTATCCGAGCCGAGACCAGAAGGCCGCTCAGGAAGTTGACCTGCAGTAAAGCAGTCATCAATAACTAGTTAATTTGCTTTATATTTATCAACAAAATCTGTTTAGCTGGATTTTAAAAAAAGTTGGACGGTAGCAAACGAAGGCATCATGACGCAAATATTAAATCCAAGGAAGGCTGCAACCACCGTTGACCGGGTGGCTGCAAATTTAAAAAAAAGAATATTATATCGGCCGATTAGATAAATGGGAAATTAGTTTACAGAGCAAAAAAGGTTGCAC
>JASFPY010000318.1:0-4179 GCA_050115755.1 Desulfobacteraceae bacterium
TTTCTAACGGGAACCGACGAACATGGAGATAAAGTTGTACGCGCGGCTAAAAAGGAAAAGCTAAGCCCCAGGGCTTACGCCGACAAGATCAGCCATCTGTTTCAGACACTTTGGCCGGAACTTAATATTAGCAACAATTACTTTATCCGCACAACCGATCCCTCCCACATGGAGGTCGTAAGCCGAATTCTTCAAAAAATCTACGATGCGGGTGACATTTATTTTAGTGAATATGAAGGGCAGTATTGCTTCGGATGTGAACGTTTCTATACCGATCGGGAATTGGTCGACGGCAAGTGCCCGGATCATGAAATCGCTCCGGAAAACATTAAAGAATCGAATTATTTTTTTAGGATGAGCCACTACCAGGACTGGCTCCGGGAGCACATCGAAGCGCATCCGGACTTCATCCGCCCTGAACGCTATCGTAACGAGGTCCTGGCTTTTCTCAGAGAACCGCTTGAAGACCTCTGTATATCCAGGCCCAAAAGCCGGCTGAAGTGGGGCATTACCCTTCCTTTCGATGAAAATTACGTTACCTATGTCTGGTTTGATGCACTGTTAAATTATATTTCAGCACTCGGATACCCGGATGGAGAATTGTTTCAGAAGTTCTGGCCGGTGGCTCAGCACATCGTGGCCAAAGATATTCTCAAGCCTCACGGCATCTATTGGCCCATCATGCTAAAGGCTGCCGGAATACCCATATACCAGCATTTGAATGTACATGGATACTGGAATATCGAACAGAGTAAGATGTCGAAAAGCCTTGGCAATGTGGTCGAACCGCTGGAACTGAAAAAACTTTACGGGCTGGATGCCTTTCGGTTTTTTCTAATTCGTGAAATGAAGTTCGGGCTGGATTCAAGTTTCAGTCAGCGTGCTCTGGTGCAGCGCATCAACTCGGATCTGGCCAATGATCTCGGCAACCTTTTTTCCCGAATTATATCCATGGCCCATAAATACTTCAAAGGCGTGGTCCCACAAGTCGACCCTCAAGCGGAGCGCGAATTGGATCTCGATTTGCAATCCAGCGCCCTGAAGACCAGCAAGAATTTTGAAAACTTCATGGAATCCTTTGAGTTTCAAAAAGCGATGACGGCAGTGTGGGAATTTATTGGGCAAATGAACAAAACGATTGATGTCACTGCCCCCTGGGTAATGGCCAAAAAAAAATCAAGCCACAAGCAATTGGCGGCCGTTATTTATCATCTACTTGAAGGTCTTCGAATTATCTCGGGTCTGGTTTACCCGGTAATGCCGGAAACGGCCATAAAAATGCAGCGATATCTCGGCCTAAATCCGGATGATTCTTTTTATCACCTCGATCAGCTCAGAACCTGGAAAAAAATTGCAGCGGGAACAAAACTGTTGAAATCGGTTGCCTTATTCCCAAGAATTGAATTGGAAGAAGCGGCTTCGGATACACCCGCTCCGGCGAAGGAGGAACCCCCTGTTTTGGAAATCAAACCTGAAATCACCCTGGAACAATTCAGCCACATCGATCTGAGAGTGGCGACTGTCATACATGCCGAGCCGATCCCGAAAGCAAAGAAACTTCTGAAACTGGAAGTTGATATGGGACATAAACGAACCCTGGTAGCCGGAATTGCCGAAAAGTATACGGCTGAAGAAATGATCGGCAAACAGGTGATCGTTGTCGCCAATCTAAAGCCCGCCAAGCTCATGGGCGTGGTGTCCAACGGAATGTTGCTTGCCGCCGTTGACGATTCCGGCCCCACCCTGGCAACTCTGGAAAAAAAGTTGGCTCCCGGAACACCCCTCAAGTAAGGTTCAACGTTCAGAGGTTCAAAGGTTATATGAAGAGACATCAGAGCAAGCGAAACTCTAAACTCATTACTCTGCCTTTACCCATCTCTGAACATAGAACCTCATGAACCCTACACCGCCTGAACTCTGAACCCTGAACCTCTGAACCTTTGAACCTTTGAACCCCTGAGAGAAAACTTGACCCTTGGTAATCGATGAGCGATAATAATGTTTTAGACCGGACGTAAATTCGGCATCAACTGTTGAACATGATCATTAAAAATACCAAATGAAACCATCATTTAACAACGAGAAAACCAAGTGGTTGCCGCTTTTGAATCGAATTCGTCAGTTTTACCGCAACCGCATTCTTCCGGCCCGAGGGCTTTTAGGGGCAAATGTTTATTTTGGAAAATTTGTCGACAGCATTCCCGATGGATCCATTGTATTATTTCCTTGCCGCCAAACCATGCTTTGCTGCGGAATCGCCGGGATTGTTGCCTTTAAAAACAAAGCGAAGGCGCGTCATCATTTTAGGCTTGAAAAGCTTGAAGAAATGACCCGGCAGATCGAGGAAGCCGGTTATAAATCATGCCAGCAAACAGGCAGGTGGAATGATTGCTATCTGAGTGGCACCGAAAAAATGGATGCCTTATGGCGCCGGGTTCAGGCGCTGAAAACAGATGACCAATTCTTTGCAGTTTTTTCAGACGAAAGGGTGCAAAACCGGATTGAGCGGCTGGCAAATTACCTGGGTGATATCATTCAAACTGAAACCGGCCTGCTGGCCGAACAGATGGGCCACCTTTCAGCAGAACGGGTGGATCTGATTTCCCATCGAATCGAAAAACTCAAGGATATCGCCTGGAGCCTTGAAAATGAAATTCTTTCCAATATAAAAAAGATAGGGAAATTTTTAGCCCGAAGTCCTCAACCGCCGTCCCGAACAAGCATCAGCGTGTTCAAAAAGATAAATTCCGTATTGAACAGCATTGATCGACTGGAGGTCAGGGGCAGAGATTCGGCTGGAATCTCCGTCATGTTTATTTTCGACCCGGCTGAATTTCAAAAATTTGAAACAACCCTCAGACAGGCTGGGTTACGGGATCAATTCAATAATCGGTGTGAACCTGGCTTGCTGGTTAACGGCGGAATCAACTGCCAGCCATCGACAACACCAGAGGCCAAAAATCAGGTGGCCGTCGCGGTGACCTATAAAATCGCGTTGGAAATCGGAAGCCTTGGAGACAACGTTCGATACCTTCGCCGGCAAATTGCAAATGATCCGGTTTTTCAGGCCCTGGCGACAATTCCGGCATCGTTTGACACGGTTGTGGCCCACACCCGCTGGGCATCTGTGGGGGCCATCACGGAAGCAAACTGCCATCCCGTTGACAATCAGACCAGCGGCGGCAAGACCCCAAAATGCGGCATCATTCATACCTGCCTCAACGGAGATATCGATAACTATCAGGAGCTTAAAGCACAACTCGAGGGAAATGGCGGACGCATTCACAGCGACATTACCACGGACACCAAGATGATTCCCCTCAAGATCCAACAGTATTTCCAACAGGGCCATGCCGTTGGCGAGGCTTTTCGACTGGCGGTCAACGATTTTGAGGGATCCCATGCCATATCCATGCATACCGATCTGGCACCCGGAAAGCTATTTCTGGCGCAACGGGGCAGCGGGCAGGCTATCTTTGTCGGGATCGCAGACGAGCATTATATTCCCAGTTCAGAAGTCTATGGCTTTGTCGAAGAAACCCCTTATTACCTTAAACTGGATGGTGAAAAAACCGTTGAAGGCAAAAACGGGCAGACCCAGGGTCAAATTTTTATTTTAGACCAGATGTGCAGGGGGGGACTGGATGGTATTAAAGCCTGCTATTATGACGGCACACCTTTAGATCTTAACGAAAACGACATTAAATTTACGGAAATTACGTCAAGGGATATCGATCGCCAAAATTTCCCGCACTACTTTTTGAAAGAAATCTCAGAATCTCCGGATTCGGTTGAAAAAACGCTGCAGAATCGCTGGAAAATTAAAGCGGATAATCAATCCCACCATACGATTGTGCTGGACGAAACCACCATCCCTCAAGCCTTACAAAAAGCGCTGCTAACGGATCAGATCAAGCGTATTTTCTTTATCGGACAGGGAACCGCCGGAGTCGCCGCATTAGTCTGTGCCAATACCCTGAATTATTATCTGGACAACCCTTTAGTTCAGATCAGCGCCCTCAAAGCCTCGGAGTTCAGCGGTTTCCAATTAAGCGAAAATGATGCCGAAAACGCCATGGCCGACACCCTGGTCGTTGCCATCAGTCAATCGGGCACCACCACCGATACCAACCGCACCATTGACATGGTCAAAGAACGCGGCGCTTATACGCTGGCCAT
>JASFPY010000319.1:0-4179 GCA_050115755.1 Desulfobacteraceae bacterium
CAGGTGGCAACCTTTTTGTAAAGTCCGGCTCTTCCGTTCAGCTTGTCAAACATTGCGACCGTGGAATCAGGCAAGTTGGCTATTTCATATTGGCGGGCATCCTGATCCAGTGACTGCATGCGGCCCACCCAGGCCTCAAAAGAACCATAATCGTTAACCTCCTGCCGAAACGAGGCGATGAATCGATTCACTCTTAAGTATGGATAATTTTTCACGCGGAAAACACCTGGATCAAGAACTCCGGCTGCCCGGATTCTTTTATCAAGCGATGCAAAAAAATCCGCACAACTGCCGAGAGGCCCCGTTTCACCCATGCGATCCGATCGGGTCGGCACCGGTAACATGGCACAGCCGGATAATAAAACAGCCAATAAACAGAGCCCTGAAATGAGCTGAAGGATTGAACACTTGAATCGTTCCATGCCCATACCCCCCCTTTTTAATTTACAATTTTAAATGTCATATCAGTCTGTTAAATACAATACATCCTCCTGCTGCCAAATTCGACTCTATCCATCGGAGGTTCAGTTTTCAGGGTTGGTATCTATCCGTATGCAAAAATTAGGCTGATGACCCAAAACGTGTCATGTTGATGGGCGTCACTTATTAAGGGTGCCCGAAATGCAGACGGCTTGACATCATCCTGTATAACCTATGGCGATGAACTTCAACTGTCAATCCGCTTTAATCGGAAGGTAAACAAAGCATCTTGTCTCAACTTCTTATTGTCGGGCCGCAGTCCGCTGAAAGCTAACGATGGCTGATCGCTTTACGCCATAATTCGGCAAGGGCTTTTTCTTATGATGAGAAACCGAAGGATGTCTTTTCCCCAACTGAAAAGCGCTCCCAATTCTACGGTTTCTATGGCGGGGGAGAATGGGGCGTGTTTGGGTGACGGCCTGAAGCGGGGGGTCCCGGGGTGTAGCCTGGAGGCGGTGGCGGGGGTATCCAGTGCGCGCGTTTAGGCCGGGTGACCGCAGATCCGGGGATCTGGTTGCCCTTCGCATACATGCATTGCTGATAGGCATTGTCATATCGTCGCTGTGCTTCTGCCCCGGCTGCGTGAGCCGGACCGCTTGCCGCCGCGGTTCCTGCAACAAGTCCGCTGCCGGCGCCAATTGCAGCTCCGGTAGCGGGTTTGCCGGAAGCAGCGCCGATTGCAGCACCCAGCCCGGCACCCATAGCGGTCCCGATCGCTGCGCCACTGGCCAGATTTTTATTAACGATTTCATTCGGCGGCATTTCAATCCGCTGCATGGCCCATTGCCGGCAGACCGCGTCATCGGACTGAAATTCCTCAAACGACTTGCCCGGCTCTGGCAGCACCATGACGCTTGGGCCTGCCGGCATCGTCGCGCAGCCGCCCAGCACAGCCGCAGTAAGACATAATACGAGACATTGTTTCAATTCCATGCTGCCGTCACCTCCTCTATGGATCGGGCGGGGTCGTATCCGGTACCACCTTCATCCATCCGCTCGCGCAGTTTTGGATGTAGGGATAGTAACCTTGCGGATCCGGACAATAATACCAGTAATTTTCTTCCTGTTGCTCCGGTTGAACGTACACCGGAGGCTGCTGCTGGATGATTACCGGTGGGGGCGCATAAAAACCATACGGGTGCCATGGTATCACAAACGTGCCTCTCCAGTAAAAGTGCGACCCGTGGTGGTGATGCCGCCACCGTCCGGGATGTCGCCACCCATGCCCATGTCCTTTTTTATAGTGAGCGCTGATAAGGATACCTGTTTTCCCCGCATATCCTTGCCATGGGTTGATAAAAAGCATTGTAATTACGATAAAAATCGCCAAGAGAAGTTTGTTCATTTTTCCCTCCATACGCGCGGTGGTTTTCGCATTCACACCGGACTTTAGCAATTTAGACGCATGCACTTTAAAGAAGGTTTACAAAAAAAAGATTTCTTTCATTATGTTTTGTAGCATCATTCTTGACAAATTTTATATAATGACCACGATTTAGGCATTAAAATGCAGCCAAGGAGGGCTGTGTTGTGGGCAAAAAAAATACCCAATATGGAATTCTCAGACATGCTTGATGGATTTAAATTTGAAAAACGAAAGGTTGCGACAGGGATTCGGACTGCTTATCGAATTGGCGGAGAAGGTCAACCGCTTTTGCTGTTGCATGGCTACCCGCAAACCCATTTAATGTGGGCGAAGATTGCGCATCGAATCGCAGAACATTTCACAGTGGTAATGAGCGATTTACGGGGATACGGTGACAGCGATAAGCCGCCAAGTGATCCGCAACATGAGACATATAGCTTTCGGTCCATGGCAGAAGACCAGGTAAGTCTCATGGAATCTCTTGGCTACCGGCAGTTTGCGGTTGCCGGGCATGATCGCGGGGCAAGAGTGACGCACCGGATGTGCCTTGATCACCCTGATCGAGTGACACAAGCTGCTGTTTTGGATATTGCTCCGACCTTGACCATGTATGAGCGCACGGATATGACCTTTGCTTTGGGATATTACGAATGGTTTTTATTACCCCAACCAGAACCGTTTCCGGAAAGACTCATTGGTGCCGATCCCAAATTCTATCTTCGCTATGAACTGCTGGGTTGGTCACAGAATAAAGAAGCTGAAATCGCGAGCATTTTTGATCCTGAATGTCTGGCGGAATACGAACGCTGTTTTTGTGATTCGCGAACGATTCACACCACCTGTGAAGATTATCGTGCGGCTGCTTCTATTGATCTCGAGCACGACCGTGATGACCGTAAAGCCGGGAGAAAGATTAAGTGCCCGCTTTTAGTCCTCTGGGGCGCTGCCAATCGGGTGCTAGAGGCGTTTGACATGCTGGATTCCTGGCGGAAGGTGTCTGACAGCTCCGTGGAAGGCCATGTCCTGCCCTGCGGCCATTATCTGCCAGAAGAAATGCCGCAGGAAGTCGTCGCGGCGTTCCAATCCTTTTTTTCATCTACAGTTTCCAGGTAACCTACCGCATCTTTTAGCGTCTTTTCCATTTTCTTTATCTCCTTGCCGCCGTACCTCACGATAGATCTCAGAACACTAAATAACGTAATCATCCCGTGAAATCCGGTAAGTTTGTGTCACGCTAGCCAGCTTGATCGGCGTTTTTTTACACGAGGAGAAAAATTCAGGATTCAAATGTAAAAATAGGGCAGCTTGCTACTGTGCTTGAACAAACAACCCCCTGTCGTCCTCGAGCTCATAAAGCTTGTCTATCATAAACTCAACGTATTTTTCACACTTGTCTTTCCAGATTCCCGATTCCAGAAACTTCTGATATTCACCGGGTTTGGAAAAATCAATGCCGATAAGTCTTTGACAGGTGATGTCTCCGAAATGTCGGTTGAATTCCACGACGATTTTCGCCGAAGCGGTGCGCACGGCGTGGCGGGCCTGTTTAGCTCGCTCTTTATCGTTCAGCGCACAGCGGTGCCGCAGTCCAAGGCACACGGCAGAGGCAGACACCACACCGCACGGGGCATCCTGATAGCCGCCGATACCTCCCATAAATGGGATGCCGGTCCATAGGAAATCTTCATTGTTCAGCTCATATGCCTCCCACATAACTTGCAGGATGGAAGGTCCTCAGTGATATCCCCGGCGCATAAGTTCCAATGCACGTGTCTTGGCCTCTTCAACTGACATTTTCATTTCCATGCCGATGTCCTCCCCGTAAAAATGATTCGCAAAATTCTTTTTCTCATATTTTGGTGGTTATTTGTGTCAAACTTAACCTAAATTACAGTAGCATTATTGGCAGATATCGAGTCAAGCAAATCTTTAAATTTTATTAGATTGATCTTTGTTTACCCATCTTTTAAGATGTACGAATTTGGATACTAGCGGCTGCTATGCTGGAAATTGGGGTTCGGAAATATTTGGGCCGGCAGCAGCAAGAGATGAAAGTGGATGAAAGGAGGTTCAATGAACGTTTTGATCCTGTATTATTCTAAAGGCGGCAATACCCGCAAGCTGGCTGAGGCTATCGCCGAGGGAGCAGGACAGGTTGATGGCGTCGAGGCTGTCCTGCGTCATACCCGGGATGTGAGCAAGGATGATTTCGTGGCTGCCGACGGATTGATCGTCGGCTCACCGGTCTACTTCGGGACGATGGCTGCCGAGTTGAAACAGATTCTGGATGAGTTTGTCGGTATTCGCAGAAAAATGGAAAACAAGGTCGGCGC
>JASFPY010000320.1:0-4158 GCA_050115755.1 Desulfobacteraceae bacterium
AATATTACCAATATCATCCAGGAGATGGAAACCAAAGGGGAGTTAATTATTGCCGGCCGCAGAGGAGATACAATCATTGCCTGATGAAGTTAAAAAAGGATCCCAGGTGCTGCAGGATGACTTCCGTCTGCATTATTTTCCGAATATACCGATAGATGAACCATCGACTCCCTGCGTCAGCCGTACAGGCAACGGTGATTTTCAGCGGTCACTTTTTAAAAACATGGATAGGGGCTCGGTTTGCCCGGATGATGGCCTGGTCCCTGAAGCACCGGAAACGCCTGCGAAAAATAAAGAAGGCCAGGAAAACAATGCGCCTTCCGTCGATGAGATCAAGGAAGCTGCGTTTCAAAAAGGTTTTCTTGAAGGTAAACGGGTTGGTTTTGAGTCCGGGTCGAAAAAGGCGGATGCGGCCATCGCAAGTCTTAACGAGACCCTGGGGCATCTGGAAAATATCCGGCAGCAAATCTATCAGGAGACTGAAAAAGAAGTGGCTCAGCTGGCTTTGTCGATTGCCAGAAAAATTGTCTGCCATGAGGTCAAAATCTCTCAGGAAACCGTCACCTGCGTTGCCCGGGAGGCCCTGAGTCGGGTTAATAATCCAGCGAAGATTAAAATCAAACTAAACCCCGACGACCTTCAATTTATCAAAGCCGCCCGATCCCAGCTTTCCCATTTTTTACACAATGTCGATAATATTCGTTTTGAGGCCGAGGCGTCCATTCAAAGCGGAGGCTGTCTGGTTGAAACGGACAGGGGCGATATTGACGCCCGCATTGAAAAACAATTTCAGGCGATTGAAGAATCATTCCAGTCCCAGTTTGAACACTCACAGCAGGAAAGCGAATAACCGTTCATGGCAACGACCTTCAGTCTGGCCAAATATCACCGGTGCGTGGACACGGCATGTACCATCCAGGCCAACGGCAAAGTGACCAATGTCGTTGGTCTGGTGATTGAAGCCCAGGGTCCGGTTTCCAGGCTTGGAACCGTATGTGATATTTACACCAGAAGCGATTCTCGCAAAATTACCGCCGAGGTTCTGGGATTTAAGGATAATAAGGTCCTGATGATGCCGTTGGAGGAGATCCGGGGTATTGGACCCGGGTGCCCCGTCGTTGCCCGGCAACATCGGGCAGTTATTCCGGTAGGTCCCGGGCTTCTGGGGCGGGTCATCGACGGACTCGGCAATCCCATAGACAACAAAGGGCCGATTGCGGCTGAAAGCGAATATCCCATTTACGGTACACCCGTTAACCCGCTGACCCGCAAACGGATTTCGAAGCCGCTGGACTTGGGTATCCGGGCCATCAATGGTTTGTTATCTGTAGGTTGCGGTCAGCGCATGGGCATTTTTTCCGGATCCGGCGTGGGCAAAAGTGTGCTATTGGGTATGATTGCCCGCAAGACCGCCGCCGACGTAAACGTGATTGCCCTGATCGGAGAGCGCGGCCGCGAAGTCAATGAATTTATCGATAAAGAACTCGGTGAAAAAGGCCTTGAACGCTCGGTCATTGTGGCCGCAACTTCTGATCATCTGCCGCTGATTCGCATGCGGGGTGCATTTATTGCCACGGCCATTGCGGAATTTTTTCGCGATCAGGGCCAACATGTCAATTTAATGATGGATTCGGTCACCCGTTTTGCCATGGCTCAGCGCGAAATCGGACTGGCGCTGGGTGAGCCGCCGACAACAAAAGGCTATACCCCGTCCGTTTTTACGTTGTTGCCTAAACTCTGTGAGAGGGCGGGGACATCCGCCAACCGGGGCACCATTACCGGTCTGTATACCGTGCTGGTGGAGGGTGATGACACCAATGAACCGATTGCCGATGCCCTGCGCTCCATTCTCGATGGCCATATTAACCTTACCCGGGATCTCTCCACCCAGAATCATTACCCGGCCATTGATGTCCTCAGCAGCATCAGCCGTGTGATGGATGATATTATCGATTCCGAACATCGCCAGTATGCCAATAAATTAAAGGAAACCCTGGCAATTTATCGCAAAGCGGAGGATCTCATCAACATCGGTGCCTATGTCGCCGGAAGTAATCCAAAAATCGATTATGCTATTGAGATGATTGAAAAAATCAGCAATTATCTAAAGCAGGGTATCGACGAGACAACCGATTTTGATGAAAGTATCTCCCAGCTGGCACAGCTGTTTGCATCCTGAATACCATGTCTTACCAATAAGGTTACTAAGGTCCTAATCAAGATGGTGTAAGGTATCACGCATGAAAATATAGGACTGAGGACTGAGTGCTGAGGACTGAGTAAGTCGAAGTGCAAAGGAGTGAAAATGGTTGTGCCAGTTCATGACGGAAAAGGACAACTCATGGCCCCAGGAGGACGATTCATGACGAAAACCGACACTTCATGATGAAATGGTCGGCCGCCAAGCAGGCTTTTTTGCCCAGTCCTCAGTCCTCAGCACTCAGTCCTTTTTCCCTGACACCTTAAACCCAGTTTTAAAAAAGGCTTGTGGCACGCAGCATCATGTATCAATTTAACCTGGAGCCGCTTTTAAATCATCGCCGCTACCTGGAAGAGGTTCTGCAAAAGGAACTCGCCGATTTAAAAATACGCCTTGACGCCGAGAAGGATAAGTTGTGGGCGCTGAGGCAAAAAAAGCGTAAAACCGTGCTTCAGCTTCAGGAAAGACAAACCGATGGTCGTGCGGCATCTGAAATTAAACTGTATATCGATTTTGTTGAACACCTTTCAAAAGAGGTGGAGGCACAAAGACAGAAGGTCCAGGAGGCTGAACGCCTTTTTAGCCTGAAACGTCAGGATCTGGTCGCCGCCATGAAGAAAAGGAAAATTCTGGACCGATTGAAAGAAAAGGGTCTGCAAGCCTACGAGCAGGAACAATTAAAAAAGGAACGCAACTTAATGGACGAGGTTGCGGGGCGTCAATTTAATCACAATTCCTGACCCCTTTTTTGCCCGCTAGTTCAGACACCGATACCCTGCCGATTACAATAATTGTTAAAAATAGGTTCCGATTGACTTCGCTTGCCTTTCAAAGGTCATTGCGACCTGCCCGCCAGGCTCCTCGCAATGACGGTTTAGCGGAACAAATTTTTAATAGCCGCTGTAAGTCGTTTCAATCTTTTCTTATCCTCTCGGGCACGAGCCAAGTGTTGGAGGTAAAGATTGCCATTTCAGGAAAAATTTGCCTTAAAAAATCCGCCTTAAAGCGGCTCAAATCAGAGATTAAAAGCGCCGCGCCATTTTTTAGCAAAGGGTCAAATTTCTATTATTCTATTTAATTTCATAAAGATAAAAGTTTTTGCGGATCGGAAAAGAGGTGTCTCTCAGGCACGACTTATATTAATCAAAGGTTGGCACGCTTGATGCAAAATGCATTACCGGCATCGTTTTTAAAGCCATTTTTAATGTAAAAAAAAGAGAAAGAAAATTATGTCGTCTAACGCCTTCATGCTGCCTGCACTGCCTCAGATTCCGGTTTCCGGTTTAAATGGAACCGATGCCAAAGGTCCGGCTGCATTTAAATCCAGCCCATCTGGGGAATCGTCAGACCCCGGCAGGAGTTTTTCGGCCACGTTAGACCGAATTTCCAAGCGTCAACACAGCAGCAACCAGAAGGCGAAGCCGACAGGTAAACCGGGAACAACACCCCGGGATTCGAATATAGATTCAGCACCCCCGCAAAAAATGACCAAAACCACCGAGCGTCCTCACGATCATCTAAAGGAAGTCGAAACGTCCGAACCCAAAGAGACCGCCCCGGACATTTTCCCGCTTACGGATTTCGGTTTGATGCTTTCCCATCCGGTGCGTCTTTCAATGTCCGAAGACGGTTTTTTGGCAATCGAACCGGCCTCGGATTCAATGACGGAACCCGGTTTGTTCATGCTCACCGATTTGATCGGGTACCTGAATTACCAACAGCAGCAGATTACGGGTGAGCGATTGAGTATCGGCCCGTTTGAACAGCTGCAGTTTGGTATCTCGCCGGAGGAGACCAACCGGTCCTTTTTTGAACAGCTGGCACTCAATACCGTCCTGCAGCAGGACAGTGAGGGCGTGGCCGGCAAAACTGGCCGATTTTTTGAATTCTGGCAGTGGATGTTCCCATCATCGTCAGCTGCCCCGGATGGGGCGTTAAACGGTCAGCCGGAGTCATCC
>JASFPY010000321.1:0-4157 GCA_050115755.1 Desulfobacteraceae bacterium
ACCTTTGCAGACATTATTTATCGCAACGCATTGCTTCACCCCGGCGATGTGGCCTTTATATGCGGCTCCCAGAGGATAACTTTTGCGCAGTTCAATGACCGGGTAAACCGTCTTATCCAGGGGCTTTTGTCTTTAGGCGCGAAAAAGGGCGATGTCATTGGCATTCTGTCCTGGAATTGCCTTGAATATGCGGATGTCTACGGGGCTGCCATGAAGGGGGGATTTATCGCTTCACCCTTCAACCCCAGGCTGCACGAAGATGAGCTTGAATACCTCATTGATTATTCCGAGGCCAACACCCTCTTTATCGGCCCGGATCTTGTCGACACGGTCACCGGCCTGCGTTCCCGCCTTCCTAAAATTAAAAACTATATCTCCTTCGGCGATTCGGTGCCGGATATGCACTATCATCATGAGATGCTCGCTACCCGCCCATCCCATGAACCGGATCTGATTGTCAGCCGGGACGATCCCTATCTGATTTTTTACACCAGCGGCACCACAGGTGTTCCTCGCGGAGCCCTCTATACGCATTTTCGCAAGCTGGATAATACCCGAATCAAAGCCCTTGAGATGGGCGTAAAGCCCGAAGACCGGCATGTCTTGGTATTGCCGTTTTTCCACATCGGCGGAGATTGTCATGTGTGGCCCTTTTTCCTGGTGGGGGGCTGTAATATAATCATGCCGCAAAAATCTTTTGATCCGGTTGCCGTCCTTGAAGCGATTCAAAATGAGAAGGCAACCGATATGCAAATCGTTCCCACCCAGCTCAATTCCATACTGTCCTGTCCGGATTTAAAAAATTACGATCTGTGCAGTCTGGGCAGGATATATTATGCTGCATCTCCCATGCCGCTGGAGTTATTGAGAAAGGGACTCGAGATTTTCGGCCCGATTTTTTCACAGGGTTACGGACAGACCGAATCGGGCCCCCAGATTTGCGCGCTACCCAGGAAGAATCACCAGGTCCTGGATGGGTCCGCGGAAGCGCAAAAAGTGCTGCGTTCCTGCGGGCAACCGAGCCTGGGGGTTCACGTCAGAGTGGTTGATGAAGAAAACCGTGATGTGCCACCCGGAACAATCGGTGAGATCATCGCCCAGAGTGATTCCCTAATGGTTGCTTACTGGAACAGACCGGACGAAACCCGGCAGGCTCTGGTTGATGGATGGCTGCATACCGGCGACCTTGGATACTATGATGAAAAAGGGTTTATATATATTGTCGACCGCAAAAAGGACATGATTGTAAGCGGTGGCGAAAATGTATATTCCCGGGAAGTTGAAGACGTCCTCTACCGGCATCCTGCCATTGAGGAAGTTGCCGTTGTGGGAATCCCGGATGCGGTGTGGGTGGAGCGTGTTCATGCGGTGGTCGCTTTGAAGGCCGGCAGCGGTGCGAAGGAAAATGAAATCATCGCCTTTTGCAAATCACACCTGGCTTCCTACAAGGCGCCCAAGTCCTTGGAGTTTGTTGAATCTCTTCCTAAAAATCCACAGGGGAAAATTCTAAAAAAAGAAATCCGCAAACGATATTGGACGGACAAAAAATAGCTGGAAGCCTTGTAATCACAGGAGGGTTAAATGTCGCAAGTTAAACACCTAAAAACGGTTTGCCGCAGCTGTCACGGCGGTTGCGGCGTAATCGCTCATGTAAAGGACGGCAAAGTCATAAAGGTCGAGGGAGATCCGGATTCACCGATCAGCCACGGCAGCATGTGTGCCAAGGGGCTGGCGATCACCCAGCTGGCCTATCACCCGGATCGCGTCCTTTATCCCATGAAAAAAACCGCTGGAAACTGGCAACGAATTACCTGGGACGAAGCCCTGGATACGGTTTGCGATAAGTTTAAAAAGGTTATTGCAGAATTCGGTCCCGAGTCCATCATCGTCGGCCAGGGAACGGGCCGGGACTTCGAGAGCCACTTCTCGCGTTTCGGTAATTTATTGGGTACGCCCAACATGTTAACGGCCGGTCACATGTGTTATCTCTCCCGCATCGGCGCGACCCTGACGACCTGCGGCCGACACCCGGCCATCGACTACGCCAATAACCCCAAATGTATTGTCATGTGGGCCTGTAATCCGCTGTGGACCAACCCGGATGAATACAAGGGGGTCGATTTCTGGCGGGCTTATGAAAAGGGAACGAAGCTGATCGTCATTGACCCGCGCAGGGGTTTTTTGGCCAAACGCGCTGACCTCTGGCTGCAGCTGCGGCCGGGTACGGATGCAGCCCTGGCTTTGGGTTTTTTTAACGTGATCATTGCAGAAGAACTGTATGACGCGGATTTTGTTGCCAATCATATTCACGGCTGGGACGCATTTGTGGACCGGATTAAAACGGACTATCCCCTCGAGCGCGTGGCAGAGATTACCTGGGTAAAACCGGACCTTATCCGCCAAGCCGCACGCCTGTATGCGAATACAAAGCCGGCCGGGATCCACTGGGGGGTGCCGACGGAACAAACCATCAACTGTACCGATTTTACCCGAACCGCAGTCGGTCTCATGGCGGCAACAGGGAACCTGGACGCACCCGGCGGCAATGTTTTCCATGAGCCGCCCGGAACCCGCAAGATTTCTGAATTTTCAGCACACCGGGCCTTGCATGACGAGCAGAGAAAGAAACGCTTGGGCGGGGAGCAATACAAGCTGGCCTCCCGCATGACGATTGTTACGCCCAAATGTGCCTGGGATGCGATTTTGACCGGCAAACCCTATCCGGTCAAAGCCGGATACCTGGTGGCAAGCAACCCGGTGGTCTCCCGGGCGAATGCGGCTGAAGTTTATAAGGCTCTCAAAAAACTTGAGTTTCTGGCAGTGCAGGATTTCTTTATGACACCGACAGCGGAGCTGGCTGACATCTTTTTGCCTGCCGGCAGCTGGCTGGAACAGGATCACGTGGCAGAAAACTGGAAATATCACGGCTACGTGCTCGCCAGACGAAAGGTGGTTGAAATCGGCGAATGCTGGCAGGACCATAAAATATTTATGGAACTGGGAAAGCGAATGGGCCAGCAATGGTGGGAGACCATCGAGGATTCTCTGGACTGGCTGCTTGAACCGACCGGCCTGAGCTGGGCGGAATTCAAACAAAAAGGCTACCTTCATGGCGAACAGAAATATTATAAATACAGGGAAAATGGCTTTTCCACCCCCACGCGCAAAGTCGAGCTATATTCCACCATTTTTGAGAAGTGGGGCCGCGATCCCCTGCCCAAGTATACGGAGATTCCAGAAAGCCCGGTTTCCCGACCCGATCTGGCCGAGAAATACCCGTATATTCTAAATGCCGGATTGCGCACGCCCACATTTTTCCATACGGCCAACCGCCAGTTACCGTGGCTCAGGGAGATCCGCCCCGATCCCATCGTGGAGATCCATCCCGCAACAGCCGAGAAACACGGTATCTGCGAGGGAGACTGGGTCTGGATCGAATCACCGCGGGGCCGTGCCAAAGAAAAAGCAAAGTTAAATAACAACATCGACCCCACCGTGATCGTCGCCGAGCACGGCTGGTGGTACCCGGAGATCAAGGGGGCCGATCACGGCTGGGAACTCTCGAACATTAATCTACTGACAGACAATTCTCATGAATCCATGGACCCGGTGATGGGCGCGACGAATCTGAGAGTTCTGTTGTGCAAAATATATCGCTGCGAAGATGAATAGGAGAAAATAAAATGGAGAAGATCTCTCTGGTAATCCGCAGGAAGGACTGCATGGGATGTCACGCCTGTGAGGTTGCCTGCAAGCAGGAGCATGCACTGAGAGTGGGGCCTCGCCTGGTGCGGGTGCTGGAAAAAGGTCCCGATTTTATCCCTATCTATTGCCACCATTGTGCCAAAGCGCCCTGCAAAGAGGCCTGCCCGGTGGAGGCGATTTACAGAAACGAACAGGGAATTGTTTTAATTGACAATGACCTGTGTATCGGTTGCCGCGAATGTGTTGAAGCGTGTCCTTTTGGTGCCATGCAGTTCGAAGATCATCAGGAGATTGCGCTAAAGTGCGATCTGTGCATTCACCGGTTGGATGAAGGTAAATTGCCGGCTTGTATGAGTATCTGCCCGACCGGCTGTATCGGTTTTGGCGGCCAGAAAAACATTGCGTCCGTGTTTGAAGAAACAATTTGATGCAGGAGATAAATGTTCGAATAA
>JASFPY010000322.1:0-4153 GCA_050115755.1 Desulfobacteraceae bacterium
GCTTTGAGCCCGTTTCCATCATCTCCTGAAATTCAGGGTCCACGAAAAGAATCCGGGGTTCGACGTCGTTCAGGTTAAAGCGCGCTTCTTCCACCGACAACCGCCAGTTGATGGGCACCACGATAACGCCGAGTGCTGCGGCAGCGCCGTATAGCAAAAAAAATTCCAGGCTGTTTTTACCCACCGCGCAAATCCGGTCGCCTTTTTGGATACCCAGTTTTTGCAGGCCGGCGGCCAGTCGATCCGCCTGCTCTTTAACCTCGGCAAAAGTGGCCGTTCTCTGATCCTCGGCTTCAAACCAGGCCGGACAATTGTTAAAGCAGATGGCGTTGCGATTGATCAAATCATAAAACGTATAATCATGGAGTCCCATGAAGATTAACCTCGCCAGCACTGATGCTTGAGTTGATGAAGGGCAGCCCCATCAGGCTTTGAACGAACGCTTTCAGAGATGACTTTGTTTTTCAGGGCCTGCCTTCCACAATGGATTTGGAAGGCAGGCCATCTGATTAATCCTGATATGACAAAATCAGTCGTTGCTTTTGATTTAATCAGGGAAAGGTGGCTTCAAAAGGTACCACTTTGGTTACGCTGTCAGCTCTAAAAACTGCCGAGCCCTCAGTCACGCCTATCGGAAAAGAGAAATTGGGGGCTTCGGTCCACCATTTTTGAATTGCCTTTGGGCCGTTCATGCCTTTTTCCTTGAGTTGAAATCCGCCGGTTATCAACAAACTGGTCAGAGCCGGGTTTATATCAAAAACGGCATGAACCCGCAGTTGATTGGTTTTTCCGGGCGGAATCCACATGGTTTCCGGTGAAATCGCCCGATTGAGGCTAAATCCCTCAAGGGCAATCGAAAAGCTGAATCCATCCAATAGGATCGGATATTTGTTGGGATTGTCAATTTCAAAAATAAAAGCATAATCGAGTGGGGCCCCATTTTTTCCGGGATTTCCCATCGTCGGTTTTATTTTCGGGTCGTAGTACCAAAATCCAAAATAATGCTCCAGTTCCACGTGGCTGAGTGCGACGGTCGGTGCTTTAAAATTGCTCTCACTTGCCCGCTGCATAGCGGCGCATCCGCTAAAAAAAGCGGCCACCACCAGAGCAAACAAAAACGGCAGTACGATTGCTTTTCTTTTCATATTTACCCCCTGCATTCAATTTTAGGGTTTAGGTAATCCAGCGTTTTCTTCGCTTGTAATGTTTGACATCGCGAAAACTTTTCCGGCCTCCGAGATCGGTCATCCCCAGATAAAAATCCTTTATATCCGGATTCTCCCTGAGTTTTTCAGCTTTGTCGTCCAGAACGATGCGCCCATTTTCCAGTACATAGGCATATGGGGCAACACTGAGGGCAAGTTTGGCATTTTGCTCAACTAGAAGCATGGAAATTTTTTCTTCTTCGTTGAGCCGATTGATAATATTGAATATCTCATGAATGAGCAATGGGGCCAGGCCCATTGACGGCTCGTCGAGCAAAATCAACTTGGGGCTGGTCATCAGGGCACGTCCGACCACGGTCATTTGCTGCTCACCACCGCTGATAAATCCGGCGGTTTCGCTGCGTTTTTCCTTCAGACGCGGAAAATAATGGTAGACCATCTCCAGGCCTTCTTTGATCGAGCGGCCGTGTTTTTTCATATGCGCGCCCACCTTCAGATTCTGCTCCACCGTAAGATGCTCAAATACGCGACGTCCTTCAATCACCTGCACGATACCCATCTTGGCAATCTTTTCAGGACCCATTTTATCGATACGTTCATCCATGAACTCAATCGACCCGTCGGAAACCTCGCCGTCTTCGTGCTTTAAAAGACCCGAGATCGCCTTCAAGATGGTGCTTTTGCCGGCACCGTTGGCCCCCAGAAGCGCCACAATTCCGCTTTGCGGGACTTCGATGGAAACGCCTTTGATCACCAGGATGACCTCGTGATACTTCACCTCAATGTTGTTGATCTTTAAGATCATGTTGTCGTTCGACAAAGCTTACAGACCTCCTTTTTACCAGCCAATCCACTTATTCGCCCATTCATCCGAATACAGCTTTTTCATATCCACTTCGGTGAGAAGATTGAATTTGCTGTCTTTTACCTGATAAACGCGAACGAGGCTCATGGGGCGATGATCGGTGGCGGTAAAACTAACCGGTGCCATTCCCAGACCGATTTCATAATTGCGCATGGTCTCAAAACCCTTTCTGAGAATCCCCTCGCCCGTCAGATCGCCGGCCTTGTCGGCACGCCGCATGGCTTCGGCCATACCCAAAGCACTGGCATAAGCCTGCTGGGTGTGAATGGTCCGATTTTCCAGGGGAACACCGGGATTGTATCGTTTGGCGTACTCCACCACCTTATCCATGAGCTTGACGTCCTGCCCGAAAAAAGCCCAGGGCGCGCATCCATAGACCCCCTCTGCGGCAGGCCCGGCGATCTTGAGCAAATTCTCATCAAAACCCCAGTTCTGGATGAGGTGGTCTGACTTGAGCCCCAGCTGATAGGCATCTCTTAAAGTGGCGGCGACAGACATAACCGTATTGGAGTGATAGACCACATCCGGATTAAATTCCTTGAGGGCCAGGATCTGGCTTTTGGTATCGATTGCGGTCAGGGTCACGTTTTGATCCGGTCCGACCTCAAAGCCCAATATTTTGGCCTGGTCCTTGCCGGCCGGGACCGATGAATTGGCAAACGGAACGGCAATATGATAGGAAAACGCAAGCCGCGGTTTGCGTTTCCCAAAATCTTGGTGCTTTTTCCAGACGTTATCATACCAGGCCTGAATAAGGCCCCGCGCCTGGGTCGAATAATCCGGCGCAAAGAACAGGTTGTAAGGTGTTTTTTCCGGATTCCCCAGATGTCCCGAGTAAGAAGCCGATACGTAAGGCATCTTGTCTCTGGCAACCGTCGGCGCCAGGGCCTCCGTATCACCGGTTCCCCAGCCAAGCACCGCAATGCATTTTAAGCGTTTATAAAGATTGTATTTGGTAAGGGCCTCGGGAATTCGATATCCATAATCAAACTGGAACAGCTTGATTTTTTTACCGTTGATCCCGCCCGTATCATTGATGTAATGAATGGCTTCACCAATACCCAGGGCATAGTCCTTGCCCACGTCTGAAGTGGCGCCCGTCATGTCATTGAGTGATCCAAGTTTGATAGTCGCTGCACTCGCTATGGAAAATGATCCGGCGAGAAGAAATAGCAAAAATAATGTTACAAATCGTTTCAACTTCATAGTTTCCTCCCTGTTTTGGAAAGTCAGATTTAATCAAGTCTAATCCGGGCTAATCAATCATCACCTCCTTTTTCCGTCAGCTAGCGCATTCATTTGCCCAGGACGATATTTGCTTCATTCACGTTTAATACGAAAACGGCCAGAGATTAAAATAATTTTTAATCTGCCACCAGCGGTAGGCCAGGCCGTTTGGTTCATAAATCAGAAAAGCGCAGATGGCCAGTCCAAAAGCAGCCTCCTTGATAAACAGAAAATCGACCAGCAGCTTTGGAAACGTATCGGCAAACGGCATGACCGCCAGCTGTAACATTTCCATCACCACCACCATGAAGATGGCACCGAATACGGTTCCGTGAATCGATCCCACCCCCCCGATGAGGATCACGCCCACCAATTGTAAAGACAGAAACCAGGGGAAATGCTCGGGACTGATGGCCGCCAGGCCGCTGATCCAGAAAGATCCCGCAATTCCACCCAGAAACCCGGCGACGAAAAAGGCCAAAAGTTTATATTTGACGACATTGATTCCCATGACCTCCGCTGAAATGTCGTTGTCTCTGATGGCAATCCAGGCCCTGCCCACCCGGGATCGAAGCAGGTTGGCCATAATAGCAACACAGATAATCACCAGAACCACTGCCATGTAATAAATTTTAAGTTCGCTATCAATTATCCAGGGCCCGAACTTTATGGTGCCCGGTGGTAGAGAGAAGGCCTGGCCGCGGCCGCCGATCTGCGCCACGTACTGGGTGATGACAAAGTCTACCGTGACAAACTGGGCGGCCATGGTGGTTAATATCAGATAAAATCCTTTGACCCGGGCTGAAGGCAGTCCGAACAAAACACTCCATATCCCGGCGATAATCGCTGCAACGAAAATACTGATCGGGTAGGCAATTCCCCAATCAATGAGCAC
>JASFPY010000323.1:0-4136 GCA_050115755.1 Desulfobacteraceae bacterium
TCGAGAATTTTGCGGGTTTTTGCATACTGATCGTTGATGATCTCCCGGACCTCCTGGTCGATTAACTCCGCTGTGGCTTCACTGTATTCGACAGCACCTTCCATGGGAATATTCAGAAATTGATTTCTTTTTTCCCGGGCAAAATAGACCTGGCCGACTTTCGCGCTCATGCCGTATTCTTTGACCATGCTGCGGGCGATGTCGGTGGCCCGGGCAAGATCGTTGTGGGCGCCGGTGGAAACATCTTCGAATACGATTTCCTCGGCCGCACGGCCGCCAAGAAGCGTCGCAATTTTATTGAGCAATTCGGTTTTGCTCATCAAAAAGCGATCTTCGGTCGGGGTTTGTATCGTGTACCCCAAGGCTGCTATGCCACGGGGAATAATGGATATTTTCTGAACCGGATCCGTACCGGGCAATGACAGGGCAACGATCGCGTGACCCATTTCGTGATAGGCGACAATCTCTCTTTCTTTGGGGTTGATCAATCGGTTCTTTTTTTCAAGTCCGGCGATAACGCGCTCGACCGCCTCCTCAAATTCCGCCATGCCGGCCTTTTTCTTTTTGCGGCGCACCGCCAGCAGGGCGGCCTCGTTGACGAGGTTGGCCAGATCAGCGCCGACCATACCCGATGTCATGCCGGCCAGCACGGACAGATCGAGATCTTCGGAGACTTTGATGCTTTTTATATGAACTTTTAAAATTTCTTCGCGGCCCTTTTTGTCCGGCCGATCCACCAGAATGTTGCGATCAAATCGTCCCGGCCGCAGAAGCGCCGGGTCCAGTATTTCCGGCCGGTTGGTTGCCGCCAGCAGGATCACACCCACGTTGGGGTCAAAGCCGTCCATCTCAACCAGCAGTTGATTGAGGGTCTGCTCGCGCTCATCGTGGCCGCCCGTCGCACCGAAACCGCGCGCCTTGCCAAGCGCATCGAGCTCATCAATAAAAATGATACAGGGAGCCTTTTGTTTGGCCTGCTCGAACAGATCCCGGACCCGGGCCGCGCCCAAGCCGACAAACATCTCTACAAATTCCGATCCGCTCATGCTGAAAAAGGGCACGCCGCTTTCTCCGGCAACCGCCTTGGCCAGCATGGTTTTGCCGGTTCCCGGCGGACCCACCAGTAAAATGCCTCTGGGTATTTTACCGCCGATCTCGGTAAATTTGTTCGGCTCCGATAAGAACTCAACCACTTCGGTCAGCTCCTGTTTGGCTTCATCCACACCGGCCACGTCTGCGAAGCGCACATCGATTTCTTCCTGCATGTAAATTTTCGCCTTGTTCTTGCCCAGGGTCATAAAGCCCGGTTGCTGGCCGGCCATGCGCTTCATCAGAAAAAACCAGAGGCCGAAAAATAAAAACACCGGCACAATCCATGACAGCAGTGACTGCAGAAAGTGCGATTCGATTTCGCCTTTAAAATTGACGTTATATTGTTCCAGCAGATTGGATGTGTCCGGATCCACCCGTACCGTTTTGAACATCTGTTCTTTTCCGGTTTCACCATCTTTGATCTTACCCTCGATCTGGTTGGCGCTGATGGCAACTTCGACAACCTTATTTTCTTTCAACAATTGTAAAAATTCGCTGTAGGGTATGGTTTTGATCGCAAACATGTTGGTGATATAATTCTGCAGGATCAAAACAAACCAGATCCCTAAGAGTACATACCAGATGGAAAATTTATGTCGCTTTTCCATAACCCCCTCCTAAATTTTTTGTAAAAGTTATCCAGAATAATCTGGAAGCAGGAAAGATACAAAAGCCGCTTGCTTGAGGCCAAGAAACTCGACCAGGCGCGGCTGCTTTTCTTTATCCAGCCGGAAAATGCTGCGGGCAATTTCCAACAGCCGCGGTGATTCGCACATGGCTGTAGTTTGGGTCCTATGATTGGCTTCAATCAAGGCTTTGATGGTCATCAAATAATCCTTTAGACTTGCTTGATTTTCAGTCATTGGATCACCTAAAGTTGTGTTTTCGCGTGCCACTACTTATTAAGCTTCTCTATATGAGCCTTTCTTCGTTTCGGAAGCGCGAGCAGCCACCCGCCGATTAAACCAATTGCCAGTGTCGCAAATAATATTAATGCCCGCGACATCGAAATGGTCCAGAAAAGAAACCGGACTTCAACGACCTGCGTGTTTTGCAGCACAAAAATGACAACCAGGCCGATCAGACAGATAAAAACAATATTGCGGATCATGAAATCCTCCTCGATAATTGGATTACATCCCAAATTAGAGAAAATTGGCCCTATTTTTCCTCTTGTTTGCGATCATTCAGGGATAAAATTATGCGCCAATCGGATTTTTTTTACCAGTGTGGCTGATTACCGATCCCTTTGCCCATCACCTCCTGGGTTTCGGTCACCACAATGAAAGCATTCGGATCGATTTTTCGAATCATTTCCTTAAAGCGGGAAAGCTCCATAAGCGTAACAACCGAATAAAGAATATGCAATTGCTGCCCGGAATACCCACCGGAACCCTTTACCACCGTCACGCCCCTTTGCAGTTTTTCCATTATTTGCTGCGATATCTCTCTCCATTGGGGGGAAATGATCATTACGGCTTTGCGCTGGCTGAACCCGATGACAACCAGGTTGACGAAGTAGGCGTTGATAAAAAAATAAATCAATGTGTACAACACGAGCTCCAGCGGCAGACGAAACAGGGCAATAAAAAGAATGATGGCGTGGAATGTCATCACCGTGGTTCCCGGTCGTATGGAGAATCGTTTAAATAATATGATCGAAAGAATGTCCAGTCCACCGGCGGAGCCCAGAGACCTCAAAATAGTTCCTGACCCCAATCCTGTGATAATTCCGGCTGCCAGGGCATTGAGAATCATGTCTTTGACAGGAAAAACCGGAAACGGCCAAAATAGTGCCGCCGAGAAAATTATCATCCCCGCCAGGCTATACCAGAAGAACCGTTTACCCACGAACATCCAGCCGATGACAAACAGGGGTATATTCAGCAAAAAGAAAATAAGCCCGATCGGCAGGGATGGAAAAACATAATGACCGAGGAGTGCCATTCCGGTTACACCACCGGCCAGAAATTGTTTGGGAACCAAAATCCCTTTAATGCCAATTGCGCAAATCACGCTGCCTGCGAAAATCAGCAAGAGGTTCCATGAAACGATGAATGGTGTTTTTTTTGCCAAATTTTTAAACATTATTTTAATTTTCACTTTAAATCAAATCCCAGACCGGGTTCCGCTTTTGGATACAGTATTCCCTTTTTTAATATAACCGCCCCGCTGGCAGGGTCATCCAACAAATCCAGGTGCCCATCCAAATCTGCATAAATCACATTGGGCCGCGCCAGTGCAAAGTGCAGCCCGGCCGCGATGCCCAGCGCCGATTCGTCCATGCATCCGACCATCACCTCGAGGCTGGCGGCACGGGCCACCGCATTTATCCTCATGGCCTCACTGATGCCGCCAACCTTCATCAATTTTATGTTGACCATGTCCACCAGATCTTTGCGGGCCAGCCGGAAAGCATCTCTCAGATTCATGATACTCTCATCGGCCATCACCGGTATCGGCACGACATTGGTAATTTTACCCAGAAGGTCAAAATCCGCCCTGTTTGTCGGCTGTTCGATCAATTCGAGTCCGGCCGAACGGGTTTCGTTTACAAAGCGCAATACCTCGTCTTCGGTATATCCCTGGTTGGCATCAAAACGCAACTCGACCGATTTGCCTAATTTTTCACGTAGCTTTAAAACCGTCTCAATGTCTGCTTCAACATTGAGTCCACCTTTGATTTTCAGGGATCTGAATCCCTTTTTGATCCAATCCCCGGCCCTGGCAATCGTATCCATCAGGGGCATAATACCGATGGTGACGCTGGTCTTTATGCGGGTGCGAAAGCCGCCCAGCAGTTTGTAAATCGGCAGTCCGCAAACTTTACCCAGGATATCATGCAACGCCATATCCACCATGGCAACAGCAGACGGATGTTCGAATAGAATCGGTGCCAGTTTTTCAGTGATCCGGGCAAGTCGCAATGGATCCGAGTCATTCAGAACCGGACCGACCGCATCGTTGCAGATTTTTATAACCGTCGCCGGGGTTTCACCTGTGACCTGCTTATCGGGCGCGGCACAGCCATATCCAACGATGCC
>JASFPY010000324.1:0-4133 GCA_050115755.1 Desulfobacteraceae bacterium
TCCGTTCGATCGGACAATGCCGGAAACTGGTTTCGGGCAGCTTTAAGCTCGTCTAGGTCGATGTCTGACTTTATGATGCATTCGGTGTCTCCGGCACCGGCCAGAATCGTTCCCCAGGGGTCGGTGATCATACTGTGACCGACGAACTGGATGCCCTGATTAAGCCCCACGGAATTGGATGAAACCAGAAAACACTGGTTTTCCAGGGCACGCACTCTGGTCAGCATCAACCAATGCTCCAGCCGGGGATACGGCCAGGCCGAACAGACCAGAAAAATTTCGGCTCCCTGTTCGACCATTCGGCGAAACAATTCAGGAAAGCGCAGATCATAACAGGTCGCCATACCGATTTTGCCCAGGGGCGTGTCGACAACAACAATGGAATCACCGGGGGTCAGGAGCTGGGTTTCCCTGGAATTGTAGCCGAAGAGATGGATCTTCAAATAATTCGCCAGAATATCACCATCAGGCGATATCAGATAGCTGGAATTGTAATGTTTGCCGTCTTTTTCTTCCACGAAGCTGCCGGTATGCAGGTAACAACCGATTTGTTCTGCGGCTTCGCGCAACCGGGTCAGCGTCTGACCTTTTCGGTCTTCGGCTTCGGGAAGGTAGCGATCAAAGCTCATAAAGCCGATATTCCAGATTTCCGGTAAAATGATCAGATTCGAATCCACACAACGGTGAATATTTTCAATGGCTTTATCAATGGTGGCTGTTTTGTCACCTTCAACGACGGACATTTGAATTGATGCGAATTTCATCCTTTTTTCCTCGTTTGTTTTTATTCTACCGTTAGATAGTCAATGGGTTTTTATCACATTTAGAAGTTCACTTCTAATCCTTTAAGCGATCTTTTTTAATGGCTTATATAAAATCAGCGCTTCATACGCATGGATTTAAATCAAAATATAATTGACAAACACCGTGGCGCTGTTGGATGAATTGTTTATTGATTTTCAGCTTCACGCAATTCATGTCTGTCGTATTCCCCGACAGAAAACGGTGCGGGAATTTCCGCCATCAATAATCGCATCCGATAGGTAGATGCTCTTTTTTAACATCGTTTGATTGATAAATTGTATCATTTATTTACTGATCGACCCCTTCAATGGACCCGACGCGATGGCCGAGAACCCGCTATGGCGGTTTTCAAATCCCCGGTCCCGGATATAAAAAGGAGGTTTTATGACGGCTAAGCGTTTTGTTGACTTAAGCATCAGCATTGAACCCGAACTGCCCAGTGATCCTCCCATGATGATTCCGAAGATCGATTACGTCGATCACATCTTGGGTGCCGACCAGATGAAAGATTTCTATCCGGGTTTAAAAAAAGAACAACTGCCCGGCGGCCTGGGATGGGCCGTAGAATTTATCACCCTAACCACACATTCCGGTACCCACCTGGACGCCCCCTACCACTACCACCCGACGATGGACAAAGGGCATCGTGCTTTGACCGTTGATGAAATTCCGCTGGAATGGTGTTTCAATGACGGCGTGCTTTTAGATTTTCGCCATAAGCAGGATGGGGAGCGGATTACGGTGAAAGACGTTGAAAATGAATTAGCGCGGATCAATTACGAAATAAAACCCCTTGACATTGTACTGATTCAAACCGGAGCCGATGCGGCCTGGGGCACCGAACAATATCTGGTAAAAGGCGCCGGAATGGATCGGGAGAGCACCCTGTTCCTGACAGAGAAGGGGGTGAAAGTGGTGGGAATCGATGCATGGTCCTGGGATCGACCGCTGCCCTTCCAGGCCAAAGAATTCAAGGAAAGCGGTGATCCGAAAGTGATCTGGGAGGCGCATTTTGCCGGTATCGAGATCGGATACTGCCACATGGAGAAACTAACCAATTTATCCGCAATTGGCAGACCCCATGGATTTACCGTTTGCTGTTTTCCGGTCAAGATCAAAGGGGCCAGCGCGGGCTGGGCCCGGCCGATAGCTATTATTGAAGAATAGGGCCTGAATTCAAAATTTACGACAGCCGCATTTAACGCAGCCCGGAGTTTCAGATAATTATAGTATCAGACCCCATGAGAGCACAATGAGAACAGCGCCCAGAACGATGCCGAAAATTTTTTCCGAGATCCTAAAAAACGTGCGATTTCCGATGTAGATTCCCAGCAGCAAGCCGGGCAGGGAAAGCAGGCTGTAAAACAGCGTCTGGCTGTCGATCAACCCCACAGCGGCATAGGTGGCGACCTTTGTAAAGGCGGAAGGTAAAAGGATCAGGACCAGCAGCCGGCGCATGGGGCCCTTGGCCAGATAGCTGCCAAAATAGAGGATGAATATCGGAGAGTTGATGCCGATGAACCCGCCGGATAAACCGCCGACAAATCCGATCATATAATCTTTAATACGCCCCGTTGGCGGCATCTGTTCTTGAAATGAGCTGGATTTCAGTTTTCCCCGCCAGATAATGAACCATACTCCGGCGGCCAGAATGGCGATCCCCAAAATTTTTTCAAAGCTTTTGAGCGGCGTCAGTTTCAGCGCAATACAGCCGATGACCGTACCGATGATCATCAAAGCGGCTATGGGCAGCCAGTAGCTGCGGGGGGCCGGCTGGGGGTCGATGCGGTACATCATCAGCCCACCGATGACATTGAGGATGGATGATAAAACGACGATCTGTTTGGCCCCGATAAGCAGCGATAAGATCGGAACGGCCACGGTGCTGACGCCGATTCCGGCAACGCCTTTCAAACAAAAGGCAAGAAATGCGACCGCGGGCAGAGCCAGGATTTCGGTTAGAGACATAAATGGTGTCCTTTGGTGATGAGGATGTGCCGGATCCCATCGAATTCAACATGGTTGCCTGTCCACTGATAGGAGATTCACCACTAAGCACACGAACCCGCCCGCCTCGCTTGCATGGCGGGCGTAGGATGCCCGAAAGTAATCAAGGTAGATTTCTTTTATGATGCTTCGTGTCCTTCGTGAACTTCGTGGTAAAATCAGACTTTGAATAATCGTTTCGTGTTATCAAGAGGCTTTATGAAGTTTGCCGGCGCACACAACGCCGATGCCGGCTCTGGTCAAGGCATCGGCGGTCAGGTTTGTCGAGCGGTGCTTTTCCATGTAATTTTTTTCAAGGGCCGGCATCAATCCCTGCTTTTCGATGTCACTTTTGGCCATAAAGTATTCCAGAATGTCGGACGGATGCGCGAGTTCTTCTTCAATGTCCACCTCGCCGCCTTCATGTTTGGCCGAAATGTTGGGCACATCCCGGGCGATTTCGACCAGCTCATCTCTGCGGTTATAGGGCTGGCGAACGATGGATTTCCAGGTTTCGGTGATGTGATGTTCAAACCGGACGACATCTTCCAGGCCAAGCGTCTTGCGGATGACGGCCGCTTTGCGGATGGTTTCGTTGTTGACCGAATTGGACAGATTAAATCCAATTAAAGAGGTGGTGCCGTCATCGCGCGCAAAAAGCCGGGCGGTGGTCAGGGTCCACAGGACCGCAAATGGGTTGTCGTTTCCCATATACACCGAGATTTTAAACTCGTTATTGACCCCCAGTTTGTGGAGAAAATATCCCACCAGGACCGTTCCGGCGTTGATGTTGAGCACCTGGCGCACCCCGTAGGTTGTATAAAATTTCAGATATTCTCTGACCCATTTGATGGGATATTCGTTGGGCTGCCCGACCCCGCCGAAATATCCGGTTATCGTTTCCGGTCCCCCCAGGTGGACGTTGGAACCGTCCGTTCCTTTGGTATCCAGTGTTTCGACATAACTGGCGCCGATGATCTGCATTGCCGCTGCTGTGGCCATGATATCGCCGTTGTCGGCTTCCTGCTCTGCCATATTGCGCACCCGGATGTAGCGGCCGGGCATCAATTCTTTGTTATCAATGCTGCGCCGGGCTTCAGCGATGAGCCAGGGAAAATACTGCAAGGCGCTGATTTCTAACGTAACCGCATTCTTGTAATTGATTTCGGTTTCTTTGCCTTGATCGCCCAGTACACGCTCGTAATAGTCCTGCATGGAAATGAAAGCGCCCCTGTCCCTTTGTTCAATGAGCCAGTTCAGATCGTCCAGGTAGGGCGATTTGGCTGTTTTTAACCTGGCCGTTAAATTTTTCAATCCAGCGGCCTCCTGCGCTTTGCGGTTAA
>JASFPY010000325.1:0-4111 GCA_050115755.1 Desulfobacteraceae bacterium
TAAAGAATTTAGCAATACATGTGCCAGAGTCAGTTTTTAAGACATAACCAACTGATAAAATTATAAAAAATATTTTAAGCCAGTCTGAAAACGCAAGAAGTATGGGTTATAAAAATACCCGGATGTAAGTGCCTGGGTAAAATTTTAACCCGAAATAAACGCGAACACCAAATGAAGGGAGCTGAAAGGCTTGAAAAAATGTATGGCGACATATGGTCGGATGGCAGTGCTGAGGAATGACAATTATCTTACTTCTCGGTATTTATGCCATAACGTTCTATCTTATAGCGCAGCGTATTTTTATTTATGCCCAGCTCATGCGCTGTTTTTACTCTCTTCCAGGCATTTCTTCTTAAGGCTTGCTCGATCGTTTGTTTTTCAACCTCCTTTAACGTCAAGCCAGCCGTGACCAATATGGAGTCGTTTTTGGGGACGATCTCCTCCGGCAGATGCTCCATCTGGATCAGGTTTCCCTGACACAATACAAAAGCATGCTCAATGGCGTTTTCAAGCTCACGGACATTACCGGGCCAGGGATACATCAACATTGCCGCGGTGGCTTCCTGGGTGATTCCGAGGATCCTGCGGCCGTGAAGGTGATTGAAACGATCGATGAAATGGTCAATTAGCAGTGGAATGTCGGATTTTCTTTCCGAAAGGGCCGGCAACGACAGCCGGATGACCTTGATTCGAAAAAATAAATCCTTTCGGAACGTACCCTCATTTACAAGCTCGCTGAGATTACGATGGGTGGCAGCAATAATTCTGGCATTGGTCTCAATTGTTTTGGTTGACCCTAAAGGCTCATAGACTCGATTTTCCAATACTCTTAAGAGTCGAACCTGAACGGCCGGTGATATATCGCCGATTTCATCTAGAAAGATGCTACCGTTTTGTGCCAGAGCAAACCGGCCGAGTTTATCCCGTTTTGCATCTGTAAAGGCACCGGCCTTGTAACCGAACAGTTCCGATTCACACAGTGTATCCGGCAGAGCGCCGCAGTTGACGGCGACAAATGGACCGTTTTTTTGGGGACTATGATTGTGAATGGCCCTGGCAATGAGTTCCTTACCGGTTCCGCTTTGCCCCATGATGAGCGCGGTGCTATTGCTCTCGGCAATCCGCGGCAAAATGGAAAATATTTTATTCATTTTCTCATTCTTGCTGACAATATCGCTGAACGAATGCTGCTTGCACAGCGCTTGCCGCAGCTTCTGAACCGAGGTTAAATCCCGGAAAGTTTCCACGCCGCCGATCACATTGCCGGCTTTATTTCTCAACAGCGTTGCGTTGACACTGATGGGAATGCGTTTTTGATCGGTCCGAATTATGTGGACAGGTCTGTGCACGATCGCTTTTTTCTCTGTGAGAGCCTGTCTGAGAATGCATGCATCCGAGCATACATCAGCTTTGAATACATCCGAGCACGGTCGACCAATTGCCGTATCTTTTGAAAAACCAGTGATCTCTTCTGCAGCATGATTGAAGGATGTGATGTTGAAGTCCAGATCTACCGTAAAGACACCATCAGCGATGCTGTCTAAAATGGTCTGGTATTGATCTTCCTCGGGCGGTTTTGCCGTACCCATCGTCAGCACCTCAGTAGAGCCGTTTAAAAAATCTGGTAAATACTTTTTTCCCGCAGGATGATGTCCGGAACAGGTATAAAATTGTTAAAGCACAGCTGCAGCAGAGTCGAATAGACGTTTGAATGCCTGACACCGTATCACAAATTATACGTTTTGGGTACATTTTTTACCCTATCGGAGGTAAACGAATGTATTTTGGCCTTATCCTGAAAATATAACTGATATTTTTTGCAACTGTATGCACCCTAATACACACCTTACAATAAAAAAGGGATACCATCAAAAAGTATAACCCCTTGATTTTACTGGTACGCCCGGCAGGATTCGAACCTGCGGCCTACGGATTCGAAGAGCAAGAATCACAGAATTCAAAACTGTTGTGATTACAACCAGTTGAATCTATTCCAATTTTTAACCTATTTAGTGAATTCTTTGTTACGGAGTCCGACCACAGCGCACAGCAATCGCCTAAAAGGGCAGCATAAAATGCCTCGCAACACCCGATGCAGAATGAGTTAGGGTCTGCCATGTGTATTGGTAAGCGAAATGTAATGAATCAACGCAACTGCGGTTAAATAATCAGCCGGACGCCTCCCAAATCCCCCAAGCCATATACAAAATGCGCTCTGGGTGAACCGATAAACATCAGGTTGACAGGAATATTCCATTTTACCGACAATTCCTGGATAAGGTCTGGACCAAATGTGCCGGTTATAACCACGAATTCGATCTCGATTGTGGGATAGGCCTCATTGAGAAATTTCAAATCGTTTTTAAGTTTTTTTGGCACTTTATCTTTATTTTCAACGACGGTCACAACTTTTATTCGATTGGTGTGCTCATTCTGCTTTACGTAAAGCATGGCGTTATTGAGGTTGGCCACGTTATCCCCTCTTGTAAAAAAGACGACTTGCTGCGAGTTAATTTCATCGATTTTGTTACGAATCGATTGGGCGGTAGACGTCATGCCTTTGATAAAAAATTTAAGGATCGCGCGTACCAGGAACAGACCGGCCTGCAGCAGCCAAATGCGGCCGAGCATGACGGCGATAACCAGCACTGCCGGGATAAAATACTCCAGAAAAACAACAAGATAATTCGGATTCATAATGGCATTACCGATCAGTCCGGTCAAAACTGCACAAACGGCGATCAGCACCGCTGGTAGCGGTGCCTTCACCGGACGTGGAAGACCAGCACGCTTGGTTTTCAAGAAGATATTACCAAGCCCAAAAAGCACCATGACGGATAAAAAGGAAATCGTGTAGACCGCGGCGAGGGCCTTCAGCTCCCCCCTTGTGATCAGTAAAACCGACACTGAAAGAATGAAAAACGAAGCAATAATCCGATGCGTCGTTCCGCGCCGGTTGGTTTTCAACAAAGGCTGTGGCAGGCATCGATCCAGTGTCATACGCCTGATCAAACCATTGACCCCCACAAAGCTGGTCAACACCGCCCCGCTGAGCACCAGGGCGGCATCGATAGAGATGAGATTCGCAAGCCAGATGCCGCCGGATAAATTGCCCAAGTGAGCGAGCAGTGCCTCCTGGTTTGCGCTGACATGCCTGATTGGCACCAGAGCAAGCGCAAGTAGCGCTATGCCAGGATTAAAAACGGTGACGGCTACCCACATATTTCGCAGCGTCTTGGGGAACACTCCTTCGGCTTGTTCTTCCACATAATTGGCCGAACTCTCAAATCCGGAAATTCCCAGCAAAGAAGCAGAAAAGCCAAAAAACAGGGCCATAGCCAGCCCGCCTTCCACAGGGGTGGCAAGATTCAAGTTGAAGGTGTCAAGCCCGTGCGTGACGACGAAAGCGATACCCATAACGATTAACAATGCCAATGTGCTTAGATGGAATATAAAGATGATAATTGCCACCCTGGCACTTTCGGTGATGCCGATGATGGTCAGTAGCATGAAAAAAGCGAGCACACCGATGGTTGCGCCGGTGACCGGCAGTGAATGCCATATCGTATGGGCATAGTGCATGGCCTCGCTGGCGGATATCACTGCGGTTGCCATGTAGGAAAGGATTGTCAGGCAGGCAGCAATAGAGGCTTTGAATTTGCTCGTGGTGTTCAGCAAAGCATTGTAAGCACCGCCGTTCAGGGGAAGTGCGCCCACGACCTCGGCATAGATAGATCGAAAAAGATACAGCACTCCTGCGACAATCAGCAGAGCCACAGGCGCCCAGCGTCCGGCATAAATGATCGCCAGCGCGGAAACATATAGACATGATGAGGTGATGTCATTTCCGCAGATGGCCGTTGCCGGGAGTTGCCCCATTCCACCTTTTTTATGTTCAGTGATGCTTTTTAGGGCACCTTCCCCGGCCTTGCCCTGCTCGGTATTATCGCCACTTTGCGGATGATAAATCTCGACAAGGCCGTTTTCAGGTACCGTGGCCAAGGTATTCGGTTTATGATGCGAATTTGATTTTGACATAATAGAAATCAATTTTCACAGTTTATCAAATGCAGAGGTTCTGTAAAATAAAGTGTGTGAAAGACCTTTCCTT
>JASFPY010000326.1:0-4102 GCA_050115755.1 Desulfobacteraceae bacterium
GTCGTTTAGAGTGAATTCCCAGGGTTCGACCGTATAAACCCGCATACATCCGACCAGTTTTTCCCCGATAATGATCGGTACCGAAAGGATGGAAGCGATGCCCTCTTTTATCGCGGCATCCGGATATTGAATCCGGGGATCATCGGCAACGTCGAATATGGCTACCGGCTGGGCATCCTGAAGGGTTGCTGCAATCGAGCGCAACGCACTGATGGGACCTTTGTCCAGATAATCGCTGCTCAGTCCGTAACTGCCGGCAAGTTTGAGTTCCTGGCTTCTGGGGCTAAACAGAAACAGGGTGCAACCTTTCACCTTCAGGGCATGGGTAATGCCCTCGACCGTGATCAGAACGATCTCTTCCGGATCCCGGAGCATGGAAATTGCCTTGGTGATACGAATCAGAGTTTCGTAATTTACGATGGGCTTGTCCATGATAACCTCCTTTCTTTTAGTGTTGAAATGCATGATGGGGGTTAAGGGATTTCAACTCGCTACCGGTTCGTTTTTACGGTTCCAAGGGGCGAAAGAGAATGCGAGGTTATTCTGCCGAACAGTCGAGCAATGGATAGCAATGATTCAGCGAAAATAGACCAGCTGCAGGAAGAGCGATCATTGATTCAGCGTGAGGCTAAATCGTCTACGATGCGCTTTTGTTGCTGCTGTAAGTGGTTCGGTGTGATGATGAGCTGAGAGTAGTCGATTTGCGAAGAGGCCAAGTTGCTGTTCAGATGCATTTATTTTTGCAATTGCCAGCGTCTGATCATCGGTTGCTGCAGTTGTCTCCCTGATCATTATCATAATAACTGCCGGGCCGTTTGACAAGCAAATTATCGAATCCGGATTTCGCCTCTGCCCTTTTCGCATGTTGCGATCTGCAGGCATCGTGATTGAGATTCAAGACATGACAGGGGGGGTCGGTAATGCGGCACGGGTTGCAAAGGGCCGGGACAAAGCGGCCATATCCGGCGCCATGGACAATGGGATCCCGTAACGTTTTGTCTCGTAAATTTTGCCCGAATCTTTCAGTCCAGGCTATTGAACAGGGCAAACAGCAGGCCCCGAATTTTGGGGGACATTTCATCAAACTGCATGCCCAGCGCCAAGGTTTTGGTTCCGTTATGGACAATCTCACGGTGCCAGGCAATCTTGCCGGAGATTTTCAACAACAGTGTTTGGGTTACCACGCTGACATTTATTCTGGAAGTGGAGAAGGTTTTTTCAAGACTGGGAATCGTCAGTGGCTCACGGATATTGGCGGGTTCGATGTTAATGCTCATGCCGCCGATAGAGATGTCCTCGGAATCGCCCTCCAGGTAAATGGCCTGCTCAGGGTCATCCTCCGGATAAATTTCAAGTTCCAGTCTCAAGGTGAATTTGTGGCGGGTTTCCTTTCGAATTTCTTCAGATGACACCTCTTTGCCGGTCATCGTTCGAATACTGAGCAAGTCTATAATCCCCAGTTCAATGTTTGGATATTTGCGGCAGATCCGCATGAGTTTTTCTCTGGGTATTTTGACCAGCTCTGCTGGCTCAAGCGTTTCTATATAGGATTGAGACCGCTGCTCTCTGTTAAACGGATAGATGTCGCCAAAGAAATCATTTTCGGAGAGCGTTAGCGAGGGCTTCCTGAATACCTTTCTTTCATTTTGCAGCGTCAGGTAAATGGAATCTTTCAATCGGCCCGATACAATAAAAAATAAGTGGTCTTCCGGATCTCCGATCTCCTTGACCACCTGCCCGGCGGGCAGCCGGATATTTTCAAAAAGGGAGCAGAGCGCCTTTAACTCGTGGATGGACAGTTTGGAAAAGAAATGACCGATCGGTAGCTCCCGGTTATGATTTTTGTCGAACTCGGATAAAAAGGATTTTACATGTTGATCGGAAGGCATTTCTATGTGCCATTGAGAAATTTTGGCAACAATCGCCGGCAACATCTTACCGGTGTTCAAAAAAAGGATGGCTGACCGGTTGTAGGCTTTCGCCGCCGCCTCGTGCATTTTATATTTTAAAAGCAAGTCCGCATATATTCTGACGAGGTGCGGTTCGGCTGGAAATTTCTTCAAAATGTCGAGCATCAAGTCAATTGAATTGATCACGATTGAGCCGTCGATAACATGCTCAACGGTATTTTCATCTATCTTGAACTCCTTTGATGAAGTTTTTTTAATGAATTTAGGAACTTTCAAGTTTAATGGCCTTTCTACTGTTCGGGTGCAAATTAGATGCTTTTTGAGCGTAAACCATTATTCGGCCCAGCCAGAAAGAAGACAGATTTATTATCGGCAAAATCGGTAAATTCCTTAATGCGTTAAATAAAATAAAGATTTTCACATTAAGGCCGATAAATATATTATGGAAAATGAAGAGAGACGAAAATATCCAAGAGTTCAAATATTCGATCCAATTTCCTATTTAAGCCTGGATTCGGATGGCACAACGGTTCATCAAAATGTAGCGGTTGTTCGCGACGTGAGCCAGACCGGTATCAAGATCCAAGCCTTCCTGGAAATCAAAGCCAAAACCATCTCCTTGATGTTTTTTGATATGCATAAAAACCGGATAGAGGTTAAGGGCAGGGTCGTTTATTGCAAAAAAGATGAATCCGGCCAGTTTATTATTGGCATCGAACTCATTGGAAGCGAAGCGGAAAACCTGCGATTTGTAAGAGCGCTGGTAAAATCCTACCACTACCAAAAAGAAAAATCCCACCTCACCATTGCCCCCGGCATCCAGAATTAAGGTTCACATATTTAATACTTAAGATGTGCACCTATTAAAATTGAGCAAATCTCAATGGCTATTGATGGCATCGATGAACTCTTTGAGCCTCCCGAAATCAAGGCGATTGAAATCCACAACCAGCCGCGGTAAGTGAAGAATATCGGGCTCGTTCATTTCTTCGCGACAGGATCCGGACAGGCAGATGTCCCCGCCGGGAGTCAGCATATCGGAAAAATTGTGTTTCAGTGCTTCAACGGCGCTCTCGCTGATTTTAGCGTTTAGACGGATTAACAGTTGATTGCCCGCGTAGCGAAGGCTGTGGTAGCGGCGGTAAAACCGGGTGATTCGCGCAACGGCATCATCGACCATATCGACGCTTTCAAATAATCTCAGGTCGGATTCGCCGACATAGCCTTTTGCCAGAAGCTCATGCTTTACAAAACGGATTAAGTCTTTCCAGTAGTTGCCGCCCGGCTCGTCAACAAGGATAATCGGCAGGGGGTTTCGCTTGCCGGTTTGAACCAGGGTGAGGGTTTCCATGGCTTCATCGAGGGTGCCGAATCCGCCGGGAAAAAGGACTGCGGCATCCGATTCTTTTAAAAACGCCACCTTACGGTTGAAAAAATATTTATACCGAATAACTCTGGAATCCTCTCTAATCACCGAATTGGCTTTTTGCTCGAAAGGCAGCTGGATCTTTACCCCGAAAGATCGGTCCGGACCGGCGCCTTCGCTGACCGCCTGCATAATTCCGGGACCCCCGCCGGTGATTACCATATACCCGGATTCCGCTAATTTTTTACCGAGATCACGCGCCATCTGATAAATCGGCTCGGAAGGCAGCGTTCGCGCCGAACCAAATGCAGTGACCTTCTTAATGTCGCGGTAATTGCGAAATACTTTCGCCGTATAGCGCATTTCCTTTAAAGAGGCATTCATGAGTTTCAAATCGACCCGGCCCTCATCCTCCTGACCCGCTTTGAGTGATGCCAGAACCATCTCGCGCACGATGCGGGGCCGATGGATATCCCCCGCCAGTTCGATCAACCGCGCAATGATTTCGTCTACCTGACCATTGTTTTCCTTGAAATTTAATTTCATCATGCCTCTTTGAAAAAATCATGTAAAAATTGTGAAAAATCGGCACATGTTTGCCGGCAGCCCGCTGGTTTAATTTCATCATATCTTATTATAAGATTAAATTATTAGACAACCGTTAATCAAGTTAATCAAGAGCGCGATTCCTCAGCAGAAAAAAATTTGTGCTCGACAAAATAAACTATATTTGGAAATCAAAGCGTTTGATCGAGACCAAAAAGCAGAAGCTTGGTTGTCGGGTGAGCGGTGAAACTGCGCAGGCAGTGAAGTTTCAATGATCAGC
>JASFPY010000327.1:0-4102 GCA_050115755.1 Desulfobacteraceae bacterium
ATTATTTTTAAAGGAGCGGCTTGGCAAGTTCAAAATACCCAAGTACCTGGCGGTGATTGAAAGCCTGCCGCGCACGCCGGCTTCGGAAAAAATTCAAAAATTTATTCTAAAAGAACAACACGGCAACGCTGATAATGCCTAGCGGCTATCTAAAAAATGTTTTTTGGACTCCCGCCTTTTTCGGCGGGATCGGTGCCTCGCTTCAAATCCTCGATCCGCCTCAGGCGGACCTGCGGTTTGAAGCTCGGCCGCGCCGTGCCTGTCTCGGCGAAGCCATGCTTTTTGCGTAGCGAAGACGGAATCTTGAATCAAAATCCTATTTTTGAGATGGCCTCTAAAATTGGAACGAAGAAAAACGGATGAAACTGGGAATTGTTAGCTACGGTCTCTATTTACCGAGCGGATTTGAAGCCGGCGATGAGGTGGCGAAAAGGGCCGGGTTGATGCCGGAAGCGGTTCAAGCTTTGGGCATTGAGCGCAAGTTTTTGCCGTCTCCGGATGACCAGCCGATTCCCATGGCTGTGAAAGCTGCCAAACATGCGTTCGAAAAGGCCAGTGGCGTTGAGCCGCAAGACATCGATGTGGTGTTATGGACTGGAGAAGAGTACAAAGACTATATTGCCCAAACAGCGTCTATCCGTCTCCAAGAAGAAGTCGGCTGCCGCAATGCCTGGGCATTTGATTTAATCGGCCAGGGGGTAACCTCCATTGTCGGCTTGCGGGTGGCGCGCGATCTGATGATCGGGGATGCGTCGGTAAATACGGTACTTTTGGCAGGCGGTACACGCAATATCGACCTGATCGATTATGCCAATCCCGACACCCATTTTCTTCTTGCCGCCTCCGCCTCGGGCGGTGCATTGATTTTGAAAAGAAACCATACAGAGAATCAGCTTATAGAAACTGCATTTCGTGTCGACGCTGAAATGGCCGACGCGGTATACGTGCCGGCAGGCGGCACGGAAATTCCATTTAGCGAAGACAATTTAGGCTCTGCGTTAACGTATTTTCAGGTCACCCACCCTGAAAAATTAAATGAATATCTGAAAACGCATTGGGCTTCGGCAGTGTCCGGCATCGCGAAAAAGGTCCTAGCCGATAGACCGCCTGACTATCTGGCTCTGCGGCATTTATCGGTCAAAGACCGGCAGCGGGTTTTGGATGAGCTCAATGTAAACTCGGACCAGTCGCTTTCTCTGGGCGCATGGGGCCATCATGGACCCAACGATGTCATCATTTCTCTGGATCTAGCGCTAAAAGCCGGGGCTATTCGTGAGGGATCTCGGGTGGCAATGGTTTCCGGAAGCATCGGGTTTACCTATGGAGCCGCTTTGGTGCGGTGGGGAAAGCGTGAAAAATGAATTCACCACGAAAGCACGAAAAAATAATATAATTTTTGTGCTTCTTAAATTTCGTGTTTTCGTGATAAAACTTTTGCGTGAGTTCAAAATAAATATCGGTTTTATAGCGGTTTTGAAATGGCGCTTAGCCATATCATATGAGGGATAATGATGACGGATTGGACCATGAAACGTGCCAAGGGAGACGGGATTGAGATTCAATTGGCTATCAGAGAAGGCAGGGGAAAGCATATTCTCTGCCTGCATGGTCTTACGGCCAATTGCCGCTGCTGGGATGTAATTGCGGCGAATCTATCGCCCGCCCACTCGATAACCGCCGTGGATTTCCGGGGAAGGGGTCTTTCGGATAAACCGCCGACAGGATATTCCTGGCAGCATCATGTTCAGGACATGTTTTCTGTGCTTGAAGGCATTGGCCTTAATCGGACAGTCCTGATGGGGCATTCACTGGGAGCTTACATTTCCATGGCTTTTGCTGCCAGATATCCGGACCGGGTGGAAAAACTTATCTTGATCGACGGTGGCGGAGAACTTCCCCAGGCGCATTGGGACAGGGTAGATTTCGTCATCAAGCCGTCTTTGGATAGATTGGGGCAAATTTTTTCATCGTTTGAGGCATATATAGAGAACCTGAAAAAGGCTCCCATTTTACAGCCCTGGTCACAGGCCATCGAAGATTATTTTCGGTATGAATCAGAGGAGGCGGATGATGGTGTGCGCTCAAGGATCCATCCGGATCACATCCGAGAGGAAATGCGCAATACCCGAAAAGAGACCCCATCCGAGTTTTATCCCGAAATAACCTGTCCGGTTTTGCTTTTGCGGGCCACCAATGGGATTCTAAGCGAAGAAGATCTTGTCGTGCCGGAGTACGCAGCAGAGAGGATGATGAAGGAAATCGCCAATATCCGGCGGGTGGATATTCAAGGAACCAATCACTATTCGATCTTATTGCAACCCAATGCGCAAAGAGATCGCGCAATTCTGGAATTTCTTGAATAAGTGATAAAAATCGTTGCATTATATATGGTAAAAGAGTCTTGATAACCATTTGCGTTTTAGTGTGAAATTATTTAATAAATGCAGCAAACACCAATTTAAAGCATTTTGCATTCATTTTAGTTTGCGTGCTTTTGAAATGTCGCGTTTTGAGATTAAAGAAATAAGGAGGAACAAAGGTGAAAAAACGTAAACTCGCAAAAGACGTGGCGATTGTCGGTGCAGGGATGTCCCCATTCGGTATGTTCAAGGACAAAGATTCCAAGGATCTGTTTGCCGAGGCTTTCAGGGAAATGATCGCTTCAGTGGACAAAGGTGTTGATCCAAAGGAAATCGAGGCGCTGTATTTGGGGAATTTTAGCAATGACTATTTCATGCGCCAGGCCCACTGGGGGCCGATCATCTCGGACCTGGTGGGTATTGCACCCAAACCGGCTACCCGAACCGAAGGCGCCTGTGCCTCCAGTGCGCTTGCATTCAGAGAGGGGGTTTTTGCCATCGCCTCCGGCTTTTACGACATGGTCCTTGTCGGCGGCGTGGAGGAAATGTCCAAACGCAGCACCGAGGAGGTTGCCGAGGGGCTGGCGCTTGCCACGGTTCCCTATGAGGGAAGGGTGGGGTTTACCTTCCCCGGCGTTTTTGGTGCTGTGGCTACGGCCTACTTTGCAAAATATGGCGCGAATCGTGAGCATCTTATGGATATCACCATCAAAAGCCACAATAATGCGCCGCTGAATCCCAAAGCCCAGTTTCCCGTTACCATCCAGGATCTGATGAACAAAAAAAAGGAAAGCCTCATAAAGAGAGAGGGCACCGCACCGGACTGGCAGACCGAAAAGGATTTCCTCGGCGATCCCCGCGCAAATCCGGCCATTGCCTGGCCGATGCATCTTTTTGACTGCTGTCCGATCAGTGATGGGGCCAGTTGCATGCTGCTGGTTGCCGGGGATATTGCCAAAAACTTTACCGATGACCCGATTTACGTGGCCGGGTTGGGACAGGGAAGCGGCAGGGGATTTCATGCCAGTGATGATCTGACCTATTTTGAAGCGACACGCTATGCCGCCCAGGAGGCTTACGGGATGTCGGGTCTTACACCGCAAGATGTACAGTTTTCCGAAGTGCACGACTGCTTTTCGATTGCAGAACTCGTGCACATCGAAGATCTGGGTTTTTTCAAGCCCGGCGAAGGGTACAAGGCGGTTGCAGAAGGGGCAACGCGCCTGGACGGCCCCAAGCCAATCAATACCTCGGGCGGGCTCAAGTGCAAGGGCCATCCGGTGGGCGCCACCGGGATTTCCCAGCTTTATGAAGTCTGGACGCAGCTCAGGGGCAAAGCCGGCCCACGGCAGGTGCCGATTGCTGATTTGCGCGTCGGCGCCGCCCATAATTTGGGCGGCACTGGCGGAACATGCACCTTCACCATTCTGGAAAGAAGGTAACGTTTCAAAGGTATAAAGGTTCAGGGTTTACAGGTTGAGGCCGAATCTCTCAACCATTTAGGGTCGGCAATCCAGTGCAGTGATCCTCGAACGCCTTTTTAAAAAAACGTTGAACGCTGAACGCTGAACCTTGGAACCTATAGTAAAAGGAGATAACCGATGGAAGAAAGACCTTTTAGCGATATATCATACGAGAAATTTCTAGGCGAAGAAAAACTGATGGGGTCCCGTTGCAAAAAATGCGATGCCCGCTACGTGCCTCCCCGCGCTATATGTGTCGGGTGCTACAGCTCGGATATG
>JASFPY010000328.1:0-4092 GCA_050115755.1 Desulfobacteraceae bacterium
ATCAAAGATACAAAACAATACAGGCCGATTCCGAAGTTCCCGGCTATTTTCAGAGACATCACCATCATCGTCGACAACGATATTGAAACTCAAAAGATTATTGCCGAAGGCTACAAGCAGGCGGAGGCGCTGGTTGAAAGTTTCAATTTAGTGAGCGTATTCGAAGGCAAACCGATCGCTGAGGACAAAAAAAGTATTTCCTTGCGGGTTACGTACCGGTCACCGTATAAAACGCTGCAAGATGAAGATGTAACACCCATCCATCAATCAATAGCGGACAGGCTTGTCAGGGCTTTTAAAGCCGGCTTACCCGCCTGACTGCCCCGACCAAACCCGGGCGCTAAAAAATGGAAAATCCAAAACCACCGCATAAAGAGATTCCCGATAAACTGTATTTCCGAATTGGTGAAGTCAGCAAAATTGCAGGGCTGCCGACATATGTCCTCAGATTCTGGGAAACCGAATTCCCGCGGATTCGCCCGAAACGAACCTCCTCGGGACAACGCCTTTATACGCGCAGTGATATCGAGCTGATCCTAAAAATCAAGCATCTGCTATATGAAAAAAAGTTTACCATCCAGGGCGCCCGCCAGCATTTGTCTGCCAGGATCGACAAAAAAAAGACCCCTGCCAAACAGATTCTCGAGGAACTGCATTCAGAACTCAAGTCCATCAGAGACCTGCTCAAGTAAAAGCCCATCTTCGATGGGCTTTTATTTATTGAAATATATTGACAACCGGCTTATTTTATCATAATCATGTAAGTTGGAAAGCGGGCATAGCTCAGCTGGTAGAGTACAAGCTTCCCAAGCTTGGTGTCGCGAGTTCGAATCTCGTTGCCCGCTCCAGTTAGGGTTCGTTTCCTTTTCGTTGGTTAGGGTAAGACTTTTTATGGACTGTGGGATGGAATTAACTATTACCTTATGGTCGGTGTTATGAACTGATAACTTTTATCGCACAAAAGTCAAAGGTCTACCTGGAATTGAGGAAACGGGCGTCAGCCCGTTTTTTGTTTTTAGGGAGACAGTTAAAGGTTCAGATGAAAACGAAAAGGCACAAATCCGAGACCAAATTTACGGATAACCGGAGCAGACGATTCGGATCCAGAAAGCAAAAAGATATAATAAAGCAGGTTGAGGCCCTTGCCGAGCCGCTGTGCGATAGCGAAGGATTAGAGCTTGTTCATGTTGAATATCAACGGGAACCCGGCGGCAGGATACTCCGCCTGTATATTGATCGAGCCGGAGGCGTGACCCTCGACGATTGTGCAAATGTGAGTCGCCAGTTGAACGACGTGCTGGATGTGTATTTAGATGACATCGGTTCATACAATCTGGAGGTTACATCACCGGGGCCGCAACGGCCGCTGTCCAAGCTGCAAGATTATGAGCGATTTAAGGGCCGCAGGGCAAAAATAAAAACCTGGCAACCCATTAATGATCAGAAAAACTTTACAGGCATCATTATGGGAGTTGCTGCAGAACAGATAAAATTATCATCAAATGAAAAAACAGTCGTCATCCCGTTTGGAGATATCTCCAAAGCGCGGCTGGTCGACATGGACGGAGAAATCTGATGCAAATTTCAGATATCAGTCGAGTCGTTGAACAAGTGAGCCGGGATAAAGGTATCGAGCGAGGCGTTTTGATCAAAGCGCTGGAGGAGGCCTTAAAATCGGCTGCCCGCAAAAAGTTTGGTCCTAAAATGGATATCGAGGTCCAATACAACGAAGCCTCCGGCGAAATTGAAGTCTTTCAATTCAAGGATGTTACCGAGAAGGTAGTCGAGCCGGCGCTTGAAATCAGCCTTGAAGAAGGGCGCAAACTGGATCCGGATTGCGAAATTGGAGACAGCCTCGGCACAAAAATGGACACTTCCACCTTCGGCCGTATTGCGGCTCAATCGGCCAAACAGGTCATCATTCAGAAAATGAAGGATGCCGAAAAAGATGCCGTTTATGCCAGTTTCATCGATCGCAAAGGTGACACATTAAACGGTATTGTGCAACGCATCGACCGCGGCGATATCATTGTTAATTTGGGTCACACCGAAGGAATTGTGCCTGTTCGCGAGCAGGTCCCCAAGGAAACTTATCGGCGCGGTGATCGGATTCGGGCGTACATTTTGGACGTGTTGCATGAATCGCGCGGCCCGCAGATTATTCTCTCACGGACCCATCCGAACTTTTTAATCCATCTGTTTCGCACCGAAGTTCCCGAGATCACCGAAGGAATTGTAACCATCATGGGCGCTGCACGCGAACCGGGCATCCGGGCCAAATTTGCGGTGGCTTCAAATAATTCCGATATCGACCCTGTCGGAGCCTGTGTCGGTATGAAAGGCAGCCGCGTCCAGAATGTGGTGCAGGAGCTCAGAGGGGAAAAGATCGATATTATACCATGGCATATTGACCCGGCTAAATATGTGTGCAACGCGCTGGCACCGGCCGAAATTTCGCGGGTGATCATTGATGAAACCAATCAATCCATGGAAGTCATCGTGCCGGATGAATTTTTATCGATCGCCATCGGCAAAAAGGGCCAAAACGTCCGCCTGGCCTCCAGACTAACCGGCTGGCACCTTGACGTAAAAAGTGAAACCAAATACAGCATCGCCATGCAAAGCGGGTATGATTCTTTGGTTGCCCTGCCGGGTGTCGGCATCAGTATGGCGGATGCCCTTTATGAATTAGGTCTTTACTCAGCCGAAGAAATCAGCAACGCAACGCCGGAGGATTTAATTCAAGTCAGAGGGATTGGAGAAGAAACCGCCAAGAAATTAATTGCTGCCGCCAAAGCCGCGGTATTGGAAGCCCGGCAGGCTGAAGACATCACAGAGGAGAAGGCCCAGGAGGCCGACGCGGACAAAACCGATGGATCCCAAGATAAACAGACTGATGCTGAAATGGCCGAGGCACCGCCTGAGGGGGCATCGGAAAACGATCAAACCGGTCCAGTGAATAGCAATGAATCTGAAAAAGGTGAAAGCGATATAGACGCAGCTGCTGAAACACCTGAAGATGGATCTGAGGCAGCTGATACGGATAGCGGTAAGGACGCCGAGCGATCCGAAAATGAAATTGGAAACGCCGAAACCGATAAATAAAATTAACCATAGACGAGAAAATCGTCTGAAGGATAAATTGCGGTAAGATGCCGCACAAGAATTAAAATTTTGGGGGAAAGAATGGCCAGGCTCAGAGTGTACGAACTTGCCAGGGATTTGAATATGACCAACAAGGTGCTTCTTGAAAAGCTCGATGACTTGGATATCTCCGTAAAAAGCCATATGAGTGCTCTGGATGATGAGATGATTGCCAAAATCAAATCATCGTTTTTTAGCACCCCGGAAAAAGAAGAGACCATCGAAGAGACCCGAATAAGACCGACAGTTATTCGCAGGCGACGCAAAAAGGTTGAAGTTGAGGCATCTGCAACACCTGAAGCTGAGCCTCAAGAAGCAGAGGAAGCAGCTGAAAAAGCTGATAAAGAAACGATCGCTGCCGAAGTCAAAGAAGAACCCATCGCTGAAGCCGAAACCTCTGAAGAACTTAAAGAACAGGAACCCGAAAAACCGCAAGAGGAAAGCGCTGCGGAGGAAGCAGAAAAACCGGCGGCCAAGAAAGCAAAAAAACCCAAAAAAGAACCTTCTGCCAAAATCATCAAGCTGCCGGTCAAACCCCCTGAGAAGCCATTAAAAGAGAAGAAGGCCGAGCCCTCAAAAGCAAAGGCCAAAGTTAAAAAAGGGCCGGCAGGCAGAAAAGCGGCAGCCGAACCGCCACCGGAAATCACACCCTCGGTTGAAGAAGCAAAGAAAAGAAAACGCAAGAAAAAGCATGAAGAACCGGATGTCGACAAAAAATTTCTGAAAAAGAAAATTTCTTTCAAACGAAAAGCGGTCATCGAAGGTGAAGACCTTTACGCAGAGGGATACCGGCCGCGCAAGCAGCGCAAAATGGCCAAAGGCAAAAAACCGGCCGGCGGCCAAAAAACCCAGATAACCGTCGCCAAGGCAATAAAGCGCCGCATAAAAATTGATGAGGCGATTGTGCTATCAGAGCTGGCCAAACGCATGGGAATTAAAGCCAGCGAG
>JASFPY010000329.1:0-4078 GCA_050115755.1 Desulfobacteraceae bacterium
AGGCGATACGGGTAATTTTTAACCAGGTTCCATGAATAAGCGGCCAGTTTCCCTTCCGTATTTTTTAAAAACCCCCGGGGACCATAAAGATGCAATTTTTTTTCGCGGCCCAGCGCGATTCTCAGGACACGGTCAAAGCCGATAAAATGATCCACATGCGTATGGGTGATGAAGGCATGGCTGATTTTAAGCAGATCACGGGCAGCAAGGGGCAGGGTATCTCCCAGATCAAAAATGATTGCCCGTTTTTCAAAAAGAAAAGAAATGTATAGGCCGGGGTCCTCAAACGGCCCGTTGATCAACCGGGGATGAAAACGGGGGCGCATTATACGGGCAGATATTTTTTAACCTGCTGATGGATATTCAGATAAATATCTTCGTCGGATCCATAAATATCCACAACATCTTTATGTTTGATAAGCTTTTCAATGACAAAAGCCGTCAGAAATAAGCTGACGACATGGGGCTGTGGTACCAGGTTGCGGATCGGTGCCATCTGATAGTCGATTTCGAAATCATCAGCGCGGCCCAACTTCTCCAGACACCCCTTGATCTGTTCCTCCAGAGAATTTTTGTTGCTGGTTTCAACCAGATTGTCATCGACCAGTTTCATTGCAATTGAATTGGACAGGCGGTCGATACAATCCTTGATCCCATTGATTGCCAGTCTGCGGGTATGCTCTTTTTGAGATTCAATTTTGGAAAGAATCGTGGATTCCCGAGAGCTTGGCCGGAATACTTTTGCCATAATGTCACCTTGGGTTTGAGGTACAAAATGAAGTGAAATTGATGGCATAATAATGTGTAACGACCGGGTTTGCAAGAAAAATGTTGTATGGATATAACCCTAAAGTTTTTACCGAAACCTGTCGATATTATTCATGATGGGCACCGCTTTATGTCGCAGCGGCCTGTTAAAAAATCATTCCGGAGTAAAACAGCCAATATGACGACGGCAAAAAAGGACATTCACATTCTTAATGATGTCCCCGATGGACGATTTGCGGCAATCGATAGGTCCGGTGACGGATTCCTTGGACTGGTGGGGCATCTGGTGAAAAACGGTTATCTGACCGAAAAGCAAATTGAATATGCCCTGCGGGTGCAAACAAAACTCGAAGCATCCCAATCCCTGTTGCAGGTTATCAAGGAGTTGAAATTCATCACCGATGATCAGATTAGAGAAGCCCTTCGTAAGCATCCCGTTTCCATCAAAATTGGCGAACTCCTGGTGGAACTGGGCTATATTCATGTGGCCGACCTTCAAACGGCTCTCACGATACAGGCCAGAGAGAAATATAAACGAAAGCTCGGCGAAATTTTAGTTGAGCGTGCACTGGTTGACGAGCAGGTGCTGGCAGAGGTACTGTCCCTGCAACTGGGGATAGAATTTATTGAACCGGACTGGAACGGCATCGACCACAAACTCTTCACCAGGGTTCCGTTGAAGTGGTATGAAACCCATCATCTGTTGCCCATTCGAGCCGATGGCATGGCCGCCACTGTGGCTTTTGTTGATCCGCAGAATCAGGATGAATTGCAGGCCGCCCGCCAGGTATTTGGAGAAAATATAAAGCTGGCGATTGCCTGCAAGAGCGCAATCCAGGAAGTCGTAATGAAGGCCCAGCGCAGAGAGATGAAAAAACAGGTTTCAACGATGGATGAAAATTTTATTATCCGCCTGTTTGATGATATTCTTCTCGCAGCCATTAAAAGAGACGCCAGTGACATCCATATCGAACCTTTAGCATCCCGCCTCCGGGTTCGCTTTCGACAGGACGGGGTCCTGACCCATTTTGAGGATTTTCCTCGTGAAACGGCTCCTGCCATTGCCAGCCGAATAAAGGTGCTGTGTGAGGTTGATATTACCGAAAAGCGCCGGCATCAGGGCGGGCGTTTTTTCTTTGATCATCCGGACGGGCAGCTGGACCTGCGCGCCTCTTTTTATGTTACGGTCCATGGTGAGAAGGTCGTCCTGCGTCTTTTGAATCGTCACAGCCAGTTGCGCGAAATCGAGGATATCGGGTTATCGCCTCGCATTCAGCAGCGGTTTCTGGAAGAGGCGCTTGATTTGCCCAGCGGCGTGCTTTTATTTACCGGGCCTACCGGTTCTGGAAAAACCACCACTGTCTACAGTTGCCTTCGCCATATTATCGATCCACAAATGAGTGTCATCACTGCAGAGGAGCCGGTTGAATACGTCATTGACGGCATATCCCAGTGTTCCATCAATCCGAAGATTGGCCTGACCTATGAAGAAACCCTGCGCCATATCCTGCGGCAGGATCCCGATGTCATCGTTATTGGCGAGATCCGGGACAATTTTTCGGCGGAAGTCGCCGTACAGGCGGCGCTGACGGGGCATAAAGTTCTAACGACATTTCATACTGAAGACAGCGTTGGTGGTCTGATTCGGCTGATGAATATGTCCGTCGAGGCTTTTATGATTGCTTCAACAGTGGTGAGTGTGATGTCACAGCGTTTGCTGCGCAAGGTATGCCCGTATTGCCATGTCGCTTATACGCCGACTTCGCATGAGTTTCAACGCATTGGTTATTCCGTTAATAATATCGCCGGAGCTCATTTCCAGAAAGGCCGGGGGTGCTCAAACTGTCAGCACACCGGCTACAAAGGGCGTGTCGGAATCTTCGAGTTGCTGATTCTGGATGAATTTGTGCGGGATGCCATCCTGGAACGCAAACCGAGCAAAGCGCTGCGGGAGATCAGTATCGAATCCTCCGGCCTGGTGACTCTGTTGGAGGATGGGATTATCAAAGCTGCTCAAGGGGTTACCACTGTCGATGAATTGCTGCGCAGTCTGCCGCGCTTGCAAACCCCGAGGCCGATGGCCGAACTGAAACGCATAATAGGAGGTTAGCTATGGAAGCAGAGCGTTCGCTGGTGGGAATGATTGACCGTTTCGTGACATCCAAAACGGTTAAGTTGCCGGCCTTCAATGCCACCGCCCTTCGCATTCAGAGGGAGGTTGCCAAAGAAGAGCCGGATTCCCGCCTGATTGAAAAACTGATTGTCAGTGATCAGTCGCTGACCGGGGAGGTATTGCGCGTTTCAAATTCTTCATTTTATAAGGGTCTCACGCAGGTGGCCACGGTAAGAGACGCGATTATACGTATGGGAAATATAGAAGTGTCCAACATCGTTTCTATGGTTGCCGTTCAACATAATTTCAAGTCCAAAAATCAGGGCATTCACAAATTCATGGGAAAACTCTGGCGGCATTCAGTGGGCTGTGCGATTGGCGCAAACTGGCTTGCCAGACAGACCGGCTTCCAGGCCCTGGCGCATGAAACTTTTATTGCCGGACTGCTTCATGATGTTGGCAAGCTCTATGTCTTAAAAGTCATAGATGACATTAAAGCTTCCGGAGAGATCAAAAACCTGCCGTCGGATACGGTCATCGATGAGCTGATGCAGCAGCTGCATACCGATCAGGGGTATGCCATCATGACACATTGGAACCTGCCTGAAAAATATTGCCGGGTTGCGCGAGATCATCATCTGGCCGAACTTGATGGCAATAACGTTTTGCTGGTAATGGTCCGAATGGCCAATCACGTGTGCCATAAAATGGGAATCGGTCTAATTGAAGATCCTTCCCTTGTCCTGATGGAAACCCAGGAAGCTGCTCAGCTTCAATTGTCTGAAATGAATCTTGCGCGCCTGGAAGTTCACCTGGAAGACTCTCAGATTATGGCAGGATAGCATCCACATTAGATGTCGTGTCTTAAGTGTCCGTTTTTCTGTTCAACGGTTCAGTCCGATAGGTCGTTAGATTTGTTTCATTTGTTTTATTGGTTAAATTGGTTGGTAAAACAGAACTAATTGAACAAACTAAACCAATCAAACCAATAAAACGAATAGAACAGGCAGCCTGTTGCGGTTCCCAGAAACCCCTAATTATAAACCATTGGCCATATGCATGATATCATTGTGCATCCTCGATGATCAGCTGGATGGTTTTGTTGTCATTCCAGCGATTCCACCGCAGCCGGAACGCGATGCGGGTAAATGTTGTCGCGTCAAGCAAGTTGTCTTTGGCATTAAAACGAATAGCGGG
>JASFPY010000330.1:0-4074 GCA_050115755.1 Desulfobacteraceae bacterium
CTTGTCACACACATCGGCAATTACCAGGCCCACATTTCCGTCCGGCAGCATGAATACATCGTAGAAGTCACCGCTCACCTGCCCGGCCGGATAAAAACAGGTGGCGATTTCCCAGTCGGGCAGTTTCGGGATTTGACTGGGTAAAAACTCGCGTTGAATTTCACGGCCTTTTTCCAGTTCAAACTCGATCTTTTTGACGTTTTCCCACTCCCGCAGCCCTTCGACCATTTTATTGAAGTTTGTCGACAGCTCGCCGATTTCATCTGCGGAAGTGACCGGCGCCATTTGATTCAGGTCGCCTTTGGCAACTTCGGCCGATATTTCCGAGAGATTTTCAATCGGCCGGGAAATCTTGCGGGCAAAGTAATACCCCAGAAGACGCGACAGGATAAAAGCAATGATAAAAATGAAAACGATCCACTTCGCCTCTTTTTTTATCATGCCGGCGAAACTTTCACTATCGATACCGATTTTAAGAAAATACGTATTGAGGTCATTTTCTCCGGTGACATTGACAAACAACGCATGTTCATCTGCCGAGCGCGCCAGCAAACCGGGCTTTGTAAAATGCCGCTTGAGATTACGATCCAGCTTTTCTGAGAAGGAAATTTTCGCCGGATTCAGACGCATCACATTATTTTCATCAAAAAATAACCGGTACCATATGGTTTCTTCATCGGCCTTGGCATAGATCGATATGTCGGAAACCTGATAAAAACTTGATGAAAGATCTGTCAGTATCTGGAATAGTTGATCCAGTTCCGGGATGGATTTGCCGATTCCATTCCATAGAAAGTCCGGCATGCGCGCTGCATCCATCAGCGAGAACTGATGGTTGATCAACTGGCTGGTCGAATTGATAAAATGCCTGCGGGTTGTTCCCATATAAAGCATCGAGGTGATAAGGAAAACAATCAGGCCGAATAACAGGAAATAAAAGGTAATCCTTCTGGCGACCGATGGCTTCCAGAACCGACAGTAAGATTTAACATGCTCTACAGGTTTCATATGGATTGTCCTTGAGACAGAACGCTGTAATAATTGCGGGATGTCAAATTTAGGGTTGCTTGAAATTAATTATTCGGTAATGAAGGATATAGCACATCCGAAGTTTTAAGGTAAATGTGTTTACTAAAAAATGATATGAAAAAATTGTAAAAAATTGTAAAAAATTGTATCCGTTCAGTAAAATAGCCGCAACGCAAAACATCAATTCCCTGGGAGGAAAACCATGAGCGAATATGAAAAACTCGGGGCTTTTTATCTGGGCAAAGAATATGACATCACGTCGCGCAAGCGCCGGGACGATCTCCTGCTGTATGATTCCAAAGACCTGACGACCCATGGGGTGATCATCGGGATGACCGGAAGCGGCAAAACCGGGCTCGGTATCGCTCTTTTGGAAGAAGCCTTGATCGACAATTTACCGGTAATCGCCATAGACCCCAAGGGAGATTTAACGAATCTGGTGCTTAACTTTCCACAGCTGCGGGCCCAGGACCTGCGTCCCTGGGTCAATGAGCAGGACGCGCTCAATGCCGGTCTGACGCCGGAACAATTTGCAGCCAAACAGGCTGACCTCTGGCGTAAAGGCCTGGGCGGCTGGGGGCAGGACACCGCGCGCATCGCCCGGTTGAAAGACGCGGCGGACTTTGCCGTTTACACGCCGGGCAGCAGTGCCGGCCTGCCGGTCAGTGTGCTGCGCAGCTTTGCGCCCCCGCCGTCCCCCATCTTACAGGATACAGATCTGCTGCGCGAGCGCATTCAGACCACCGCCACCAGCCTTCTGGCACTGCTAGGTATGGAAGCGGATCCCATAACCAGCCGCGAACACATCCTGGTTTCCAATATCCTTGAATCCACCTGGGCTGCTGGCAAGGCCCTTGATCTTGCCGGATTAATCCGCACCATTCAAACACCCCCCTTTGAGCGTATCGGTGTGATGGATCTGGATGCGTTTTATCCGGCCAAGGAGCGATTTCAACTGGCCATGCGGCTGAACAATCTTCTGGCAGCCCCCGGATTTGAAGCCTGGCTCGAGGGCGATCCGCTGAACATCAACCGTATGCTTTTTATGGACAGCGGCAAGCCCAGAGCCTCGATTTTTACCATCAGCCACCTTTCGGACGCCGAGCGCATGTTTTTTGTTTCCATGCTATTAAATGAAATTTTGGCCTGGATGCGAACTCAGGCCGGCACATCCAGTCTGCGGGCGATCTTGTACATGGATGAAATTTTTGGCTATTTCCCGCCGGTAAAAAACCCGCCATCCAAAGCACCATTGTTAACCCTGTTGAAACAGGCCAGGGCTTTTGGGCTCGGGGTGGTGCTTTCCACTCAAAACCCCGTCGACCTGGATTACAAAGGCCTGTCCAATACAGGGTCCTGGTTCATCGGCCGCTTGCAGACAGAGCGTGACAAGGAGCGGGTGCTGGCCGGCCTGGAGGGGGCCGCGGCCGGCTCCGGATTTAACCGCGGCCGGATGGAAGAAATTCTGGCCGGGTTGGGAAAACGCGTATTTCTTTTAAATAATGTCCATGAAAATGAACCGGTAACTTTTGAAACCCGCTGGGTGCTCTCTTATCTGCGCGGTCCATTGACCCGTGAGCAAATTAAAGTATTGATGGCGGATAAAAAATCCGCTGCAGTGCCGCCTCCTGCGGATCTCGCCTCACAGGCTGCTGCGCCGTCAGCCGGCGGCGTCGGGACACAAACGCCTTCATCTGCCGGTGAACCGCCGGTCGTTGCACCCGGAATCAATGTCATGTATCTGGCTGCATCCGGTGCCGGTCAGGGCCTCATGTATTACCCGGCGGTGGCCGGCTGGCTGGATGTCTATTATTCGAGCGCCAAATATAACGTCGATGCTGCCCGGAAGATGGCATTTGCGACCATTCTGGAAAACGGGCCTGTTGCCGTGGATTGGGACCAGGCTGAAGAGATCGCTTTGAGTTCCGATGACCTTCAAACCTTACCGCTTGGCGGTGCCAATTTTGCAGAGCTGCCTTCGGTGGCTGAAAAATCCTCATCTTACAAAAAATGGAACAAGGATCTGTTGCGATGGGTTCGGCAAAATCGCCCCCTGACCCTCTATCGATCGAAACAATTCAAACTGGCCAGCGACCCCGAAGAATCCAGAAGCGAGTTTTTATCTCGGGTGACTCAGGCTGCCCGGGAAAAGCGCGATCTGGAAGTTGAAAAACTGCGCCGCAAATACAGCGCCAAGTATAACACACTTCAACGCCGCCTGATGCGTGCTGAGCAGGCGCTGCAGCGGGAGCAGGAGCAGGCCAAATCCAAAAAAATGGAGACCATGGTCTCTTTTGGCACCGCGATCCTGGGTGCATTTCTGGGTCGCAAGGCCGTCAGCGCCGGATCGGCCACACGATTCGGGACCGCTGTGAAGTCTGCCGGTCGAATGCGCAAAGAAAGCATGGACGTTGCCCGGGCTCAGGAGACAGCCGCAGCCGTTAAACATGAATTGGCCGAGCTCGATGAACGCCTGCAGCGCGATATCGACAATCTGGATGATAGATTCGATCCGGCTCAAGAAGAACTGGAAGAGATTTTGATCAAACCGCAAAGCACCAATATTGCGGTGGAAGCTTTCGGCCTGACCTGGATGCCATATCGCAAAAATGCCGGCGGCAGGTTGGCACCGGATTGGCGTCAGTAAGAAAAGTAAAGTTAGAATTGATCTAAAGTGACTAAAGTTAAGGAATTCTATCATTTTTTTTAATGATGGAGCAACACGCGGCGCAAGCGCCTGCGCTGCGCGAGCGACACCCTAACGCTAGGCACTTTAGCTCACTTTAGTCACTTTTTTCCCCATCAAACCTTCCTTGCAAATTATCCGCACTAAAGGTATGGCATAGCATCTTTTGGGCCAGCACGGCCTTTGTTTTTATAGCGAGGAAAAATGCATTCCCGGTTTTTAGACCATAAAGAGAATAATCCCTATCGCAAGGTGTTGCGGGTCAGCATGCCGCTGGTGGTCAGTATGTCTTCAACGATGATCATGGAGTTTACCGACCGGGTTTTTCTGGCGAATTATTCGCTTGATGCCATTGCTGC
>JASFPY010000331.1:0-4059 GCA_050115755.1 Desulfobacteraceae bacterium
TGATAATGGGAATAATAATATTGGGCACCCCGCTGTAGCTCATGGTGTCGCTGGCATGATAGAGAAAGGTCCCATCCGGCTCTCCACTGAACAGTGTCAGGCCGAAACGGTCCACCAGATGCTCAGCTTCTTGCTGAACGGATATTTCGGCCTGCGGTACGATGGCCACTGCTTTGAGGTGACCACCGGCAGCCAGAAGGCTCCGATAGGGGATGATCACGGTCAAATCACCGGGGATATGCTGATATAGGCTCTGAAATTCGCGCACATCATCACCGGATTCCATGGCCTCGGCCTCTTCTTCCGTCATCTCGGTGGAAACCTCTCGCGGAAAGGTCGCCGGCGTCAACGGCTCTCCGTCCAGGTCGGGCCGCTGCATCAATTTTTCGCCCGAAAAAACGCCCACCACCTCAAAAGGCATACCCCACATGGATACGACCGCTCCTTGAGGCTTCTGAGGATTGATCCCCAGATTTTTCGCCATGCGCTCGGGCACCAGAATCGTATTCAGCTCATTTTCCGCCAGCCAGCGCCCGCCGATAAGGATCTCATCAAGTCCCGACACGTCGGGTTCCAGATGGGAAAGGCCGACGAGGCCCTGGGCTTCAAACGATCGGCCCTCATGATAGACCGGAATGCGCGTTGTGCGGGTTTTGTCCTCATCTTCCATCCAGACCCGCGGGACGCTGATTCCCTTTTGAGCGAAATTGTTGGTGATAAATCCCAGCGCCTGGGGAGGCAAATCGCGCCAGTTGACATTTTTCAAAAGAAATCCATTATACGGAGCCGTCGGTTCGTAAAGCAGCCGGGCATGGCGCCGCACGGACTTAACAGCGGTAAAGCTCATGATGGTGAAGGTTAAAATGATAAGGGTGGCGCAGGTCAGGGCGGTTCGCAGTCGTCGACGCCTTAAATTGCTGACACCCAGCATGAAGGCCGCAGCAAATGCCTTCCAGCGCCCGAGTTCTTCGGCCTGGATCATTTTCGCTCTGGTTTGAAGCTGGATCATTTCCCCTTCAAATCGGAAAAAGATGATCAACGTCACCATAAAGGATAGCCCCATAATAAAAAAAGCCAGAATAACCACCATCGGACTGTAAGCCAGGCGAAACGCCGGATGCACATTGTATATCAAAGCGATCAGCAAAATGAGAATAATGCAAAAGGCGATGATGCGCTTATAAATATTGGCATAGGAAAACAAAAGCCGTTCCATGCAGAACGCAAAGGGAACAAAAAGCGCGACGTAGAATAAGACACCGTAAAGCACGTCTTTCTGGGTTTTTTCCACATCATCATAAACACGGGTGGCCAGGGCCCACGATCGGACACTGGCCTCCGAAAATTCGTCATACCGTTTATTCTCATAGGCCAGTTGGGCGTTTCTTAAAGCAGCCAATCCCTCCTGCTGTAAGGCGCGGATACGTTCGTTGAAAATTCCACGGTTTTCAAGATTGGAAATCCGCGGCTCCAGCAACGTCCACATATCCCTGGCCACATGATATTCGGTGCGATACAAAAAAGGGGTTTTGCCCACCATGTACCCGACACCGGTGGGTTTGTCCTCGCTGGCATTGAGCAAAACCGCTTTATTTCGCAGCACAGTATCGGACAGGGTTAATTTCAACGGGGTTCCGGGCTCTAAAAAGGCGGTTGTGATAATCGATGCATTGGAATAATTCGAAATCCAGGTGTCGAGCCTGCTCATAAACCAGCGTAACGGATCGGATTCCCGTCGTCCATCAATAACTTTGACTTTGTGCAGATGTCTGAAGGTCCGCGGCTCCAGCAGATCGAACAGGGTCGTTCCATCACTGGCGAACATCACCAGATCGGTTTCCATTAATCGCCGGTACATCTTCGTGCGATAGGCGGCTTTTCCGGTTTTCTTTTTGTCGATGGTCCAGATAACCTTGCCGCTTCCGGGATCAAATTTATAGCCTTCAAAGATGATCTTATGATAACTGTGTTTTTTGTCCGCCACACCCCTGAGGTAAAAGGTGCCCATGTGATCGACCATGACGTAAAAGCGGGCCGGGCCCTGATAACAGAGAAGCACGGTTCCGGGCGCCGGCTGATCGGCAAACAACTCACCGTGCCGCAAAAATTTGGCCCTTCCAACGACAGCGGAGTAACCGAATCTGGGGAAAATATCGTCATGCAGCCTGGGCGCCCCCGCCAGATGCTCAATGAGCCTGCAGACCACCGCGCTTTGTTTGAGCGCGAAAACAGCATCAACGTATTCAGGCTTGTCATGGGGTGTGCCCCAGCGCGCTCTGGCGTCATGGGTGGTAACAAAGGTCAGCCCATGAACCCCGGCCAGCGCGGTCAGTTCCCCGCCAAGGGGCGGCTGATCGAGAAAATAGCTTTGCCAGGACTGTTTGCGGCTCGGCCGCAGAGTGTCTTTATACATGCCGGTATAGCCCATGGCATTTTCAATTCGGGCTGCCCCTTGCCGCAGGACGTCATCCAGCGTGCTGTAAATAGCGGTTCGATTGATCCGGGGCCTGAACGGAAACATCCAGCCGTAATTGAAGGCGCCGAATCCGTCGCCATGGCTGGACAAATGCAAAGAAACGGCAACATCCAGATCATAGTCCCTTACCTGGCCTCTGAAACTTCTTGCATCACCAATCTCTCTGGAATGTCTGCTGGCATCGGAAAGAATGGCCTTTTGATCTTCAATGACTGCGGGAATTAATTTTGAAAGCGCCTGACGGTCTTCAGTCGACAGATCCGTATAATCGCTGCTAAACATCAGGCGTTTGAGCAGCAGCCTTTCATCGGTCAGCTTCTGAATAGTTTCAATATTGGCCTTATCCTTTTTTTCCAACCGTAGCTGCATCAGGCGCCGGGATACCCGGTCCGATTCTGTCTTTAAACGCTCATCAATGGCTGCTTTTAACAGGCGGGTGGTTTCCACATCTGCCGGGTTCCCGCTGCCGGCCGCATCAAAAGGCATGTTTTTTAACAGCTTGATGGTCTTGCGCGTTTTTTTCACCAGCGCGTTAAATGACTTTTTTAGATGGCGCATATCTTTGGATCGGGCAGAAATGCTCCATATCATTTCCCGCATTCCCGCAAGGGTCTGGGCGTGACCGCTGCTGGCAATCAGCATAACCGATCGTTTGGGGGGATTTTGCTTGAGAAAGCGGGCCAGTTCCAGAAGGGTGCCGATGCTGACCGCTTCATCCGCCCCAGGAGAAAGCCCCGCCACGGTGGCGGTGCTATCATAAAATGCCTCCACCATGATCAGTCTTTCCTTGAGATCGGGATCTGTGCCGTCGACAAAGCAGTAAATATTTTCTGAACTGGCAATTTGCCAGCTGATTTGGGAAAACAGTTGCGTCTCGCCGGCAACTAAACCGTCGGGGGCATTTTCAAAATCGCCGAAGGCTTTCTCGGCTTCGGCCAGTGTCATCCAAAACCGCGGAAACTGAAGTGGTGAAAGTTCGAATTTTTCTTTAAAAAATTGCTTGGGAGATTCCCCCCGGTCAATATAAATAAGCGCTCGCGCACCCAGATTGGCGGTGTGCAGCCAATTTTTACCGGAATCCAGCTCCATTAAAATGATTGAATTTTTAATCTGCTTTCCATTTAAATGCCTCAGCTCACCCCGTCCGGCATAAATCAGGGGAGCCGAAATCCCGGGAGGTTCCACGGTTTGCGGTGTCACCGCATTGCCGCGAATCGGGCGCAGTTCAACAGGATTTGTGCGGTTTGATAGGGTTAGCGTACTTTTTACATGCCGCATAACCGGTGTCGAAAACCGGTAAGATTCCACGTTTTCAAAGCCGAGTTGCTCAAATTTTTCTTTTATATAAAGGGCGGCTTGCTGGTTGCCGGCAGTTCCGGTGCTACGGTCTCCTAAAGTTGCGAGTTTGCTGATCACATCGGTAAAGGAGTCCGGCAGATTTTTTTCGGTAATCGCTGCTGCGGCAGATACCCACAACAGGCAACCCAGCAGAACTACAAAAAACCATAGGTTTATTTTCAACGTATTGGAGATTTTGGATGGCAGAAGTATAAGGGTGTGTCGTGTTTTCATAATTAAAGGAA